>JAZDIG010000367.1:0-2233 GCA_043805105.1 Candidatus Glassiibacteriota bacterium
CGCTTTCTCAATGACCTCGACGAACAGAACAAGCGCCGGGTGATTTTCCTGGGCGACATCGTGCGCGACAAGCTGTTCGGCGAAAATGGCAACCCGGTGGGAAAAACCATCCTGGTCAACGAAATTCCCTTTCTGGTGATCGGGGTGCTGCAGAAGAGAATCCAGATGAGCTCCTACACGACCCAGGACAAGGACCATGTCGTGGTCCCCGCCTCCACTTTCCGGATCATGTTCAACCGGGTGTATCTGGACAATGCAATCCTTACGCCCCGGATCAGGCAGGAGGCAGAAGCGGCCCAGGATGGATTCCGCCGGGTCATGGCCGCCCGGCTGAAATTCGACCCGGAGGACAAGGACACTTTCTGGATGTGGGACACCATGGAGATGAACGATACCAGCGGAAAGGTCTTCCGCGGCATCCAGATCTTCCTCGGCATTATCGGCGGCCTGACCCTGGTCATCGCCGGTATCGGCGTGGCCAACATCATGTACGTGACCGTAAAAGAACGCACCCGCGAGATCGGGATAAAGATGGCAGTGGGCGCTCGTCCGGCGTACATTATCACCCAGTTCGTGATGGAAGCTCTGCTCACCGTGGGCGTGGGCGGCAGTCTGGGTGTGGCCCTGGGCCTGGGCCTGATCGAGGGATTCAAGGCCCTGCCAATCGAAAGCGCTGTGATGGAATTCCTGGGCAAGCCCGTTTTCAGCGGGCTGCTGGCTCTGGTCTGTACCACGATACTGGGATTTATCGGGCTGTTCTCCGGTGCGTTTCCGGCGCGCAGGGCCAGCACCGTGGACCCTGTCGAAGCCCTCAGATACGAATGACCGGGAGGTAAAGTTGATCGTACTGGATAAAGTGGTGAAGGAATACAACATGGGTGCGGTCAAGGTTTGCGCCCTGAACGGAGTGTCGCTGGAGATCGAGCGGGGGGAGTCGGTGGCGGTGCTGGGGCCCTCGGGCAGCGGCAAGAGCACCCTGATGAACCTGATCGGCTGCCTGGACACGCCCTCCAGCGGCACCTACAAGCTCGATGGTGAAATGGTGAACCAGATGAACCGCAACCAGCTCGCCGCCATCCGTAACCGTAAAATCGGCTTCGTCTTCCAGAACTTCAACCTGCTGGCTTACGCCAGTGCGCAGGAGAACGTGGAACTGCCCCTGATCTACGGCAAGGTGCCGGGCAACCAGCGCCGCCGGCGCGCCAGGGAGTTGCTGGAGCTGGTGGGACTGGGCGAGCGGGCCGGCCACCGGCCGGCGGAGCTCTCCGGCGGGGAGCGTCAGCGGGTGGCGATCGCCCGGGCCCTGGCCAACGAACCCGAAGTGATCGTGGCGGACGAGCCCACCGGCAACCTCGACTCCAAATCCGGCGCCGGTATCGTGAACCTTTTCCGCCAGTTGTACGACCAGGGCAAGACCCTGATCGTCGTCACCCATGACCAGAAAGTGGCCGACCACTGCGAACGTATAGTCCGCCTGCTCGACGGCCGGCTCGACAGCGACATTTCCAACGGCAACGGCCGGCAACTGCTGTCCAATTCAGTCGCGGAGAATAGCTGAAATGAAACGCGCATTCCTGTATCTGTTCCTGGCCGTCGCCTCATTTGCCTGTCCGCTGCCGGTATACCCGGCTGCTCCGCGGGAGACGATCGAGCAGAGCTACGATTTCGCTTCCGGGGGAAAGGTCAGGGTGGTCAATGTCAACGGCCCGGTGAAAATCAGCTCGTGGGACCGCCAGCAGTGCCGCATTGTCGCGGTCAAGGAGCTTACCCGGCCCGACAGCGGCGGCGAGAAAATGTTCGAAGACGTGAAAGTGGATATTTCCCGGAAAGAGGACACGATTGAAATCGCCACCCGCTTTCCGGAAAACGATCTCACTATGAATAAAGCTCTGGATTTCAACATCGACTGGAACTGGAATAAACAGGAAGAGGGCTTGATCGCCTACACTGTGCGCTGGCTTTCCGAGTTTTTTAGCGGCTTTGCGGAAAAAGCGAGTGAAGCTCTCGAGGAACATGTGTCGGTGAGCGTGGCCTACGAAATCAGCGTTCCCCGTAATTGCGACGTCGAGGTGAAGAACGTGTTAGGTAACATCGAGCTTACGGGGCTTCGGGGCGAGGCTGAAACGAACTGCGTGAGCGGCGAGATTCGGGTCGAGGGGCAGGACGGCAGTCTGAAAGCCAACACGGTAAACGGTGCGATCAGCGTAACCGGTTCGTCGGGCTGTATCCAAAC
>JAZDIG010000368.1:0-2219 GCA_043805105.1 Candidatus Glassiibacteriota bacterium
CAAGCCCGCCGGCCCCGACAATCAGAACGCCGCCCTGTCTGATTCTTTCCTGCCCTTGGGGGCCGATTTCAGCCAGGACGATGTTACGGCTGTAACGCTCGATTTGTTCTTCACTGAGCTGCATTCTCAGAGATCGGCATATAGCGGATGACTCAGGTAGCGCTCGCCGGTGCTGGGCAGCACCACCACGATCAGCTTGCCCTTGCTCTCCGGTCGGCGGGCCACTTCGAGCGCGGCATGCACCGCCGCGCCGGAAGAAACTCCGGCAAAGATTCCCTCTTCGCGGGCCAGCCTGCGGGCCATGGCGATCGCCTGGTCGGTGCTCACCTTGAGGACTTCGTCCACCAGGCCCATATTGAGCACGTCCGGCTTAAAGCCCGCGCCGATCCCCTGGATTTTGTGCGGGCCGGGCTGGCCGCCGGAGAGGACCGGGCTTTCCACCGGCTCCACGGCGAACGCCTTGAAAGAGGGCTTGCGCTTCTTAATCACTTCACTTACCCCGGTGATCGTGCCGCCGGTGCCGACCCCCGAGACCAGGATGTCCACCCGGCCATCGGTGTCGTTCCAGATTTCCTCGGCGGTGGTCCGGCGATGGATCTCGGGGTTGGCCAGGTTCTTGAACTGTTGGGGCATGAAAGCGTTGGGCGTACTGGCCACCAGCTCCTCGGCCTTTTCGATAGCCCCCTTCATACCCTTTTCACCGGGAGTGAGCACCAGTTCGGCGCCCAGGGCCTTAAGGATGCTGCGGCGCTCCACAGTCATCGTGTCCGGCATGGTCAGGACGAGCCGGTAGCCCTTGACTGCGGCCACGAAAGCCAGGGAGATCCCGGTGTTGCCGCTGGTCGGTTCGATGATCACCGATTTCCGGTTCAGCAGGCCGTCCTTTTCCGCCTGCTCGATCATGCTCACCCCGATCCGGTCTTTGACCGATCCCAGCGGATTGAAGAATTCGAGCTTGGTCACCACCTCGGCGTGCACGTCGCGGGTGATCCGGTTGAGACGCACCAGCGGCGTTCGTCCGATAGTTTTCGTGATGTCTTCGAAGATCTGTCCCATGATAGGCTCCCCTCATGCTGACTGTATAATATAAGCAGATTTTCCGGTGAAATATCAAGCTTTGACGGGCCGCTCAATCCACCCTTAAGCTCCTGCGGCCGGGCTGGGCCCTGTCGCCGATTCCGTTCCTGTCCGACTCTACGGGACCGATCGTACAGATCAAGCGCCGTTCTGGTTCAGAAACCGGCATCTTCCCTCCCTTCGACAGGCAAAGCTGAAAGCAATGCAACCTTCGCGCCGATAATGGCTTAACCGAGCTGAAACGGTCACCACCGAAATAAATTATCATAATGTCGATAGTCTTAGTTGACAATATAATAGTGAGCCTGCCGCTTGTCAATACCGGCCCCGGACTTAAATTCCCCTGCAGGCCAGTCTGGCACCAGCCTGATTCAAAGCTCGTTATTTTTCAGCCAGTTTTTGAATTCGGCGAGTGCCTGCGCCCGATGGCTGACCCGGTTTTTTTCTTCGCGGCCCGCCTGGGCGAAAGTCCTGCCGAACGGAGGGTAGTAAAAGACCGGATCGTAGCCGAACCCGCCGCTGCCCGCGGGTTCGCTCAGGATAAGGCCCTGGCAGCGGCCATTGAAAGTGAGCGGAGGGCTGGCCGGCCGGCAGAGGGCGATACAGCAGATAAAGGAAGCGGTGCGTTTCGGCTCCGGCACAGATTTCAGCCTGTCCAGCAGAAGCCGGAGGTTATCGTTGTCCGTGGCGTCCGGCCCGGCGAAACGGGAGGAGTAGATTCCGGGCGCTCCGTCCAGGGCGTCCACTGTTAGGCCGCTGTCATCGGCGAGAGCTGGCAGGCCGGTGGCTTCGCACCAGAAGCGGGCCTTGAGCAGGGCGTTTTCGCAGAAAGTGGCGCCGGTTTCCGCCGGCGGCTCGGCCGCCACACCTACAGCTTCCGGACCCAGGACCTCGATCCCGCTGTCGGCCAGAATCTGCCGGACTTCCTCGATTTTGCCCCGGTTGAAAGTCCCCACCAACAGTCGCGGTCGGTTCACAGGCCCAGCACCTTCCTCTGGCTGGCGAAAATCTGTTCGATCCCGCGGGCGGCCAGGTCAAGCAGGCTGTCGAGGTCGGCGCGGGAGAACGGGGCGTGTTCGGCCGTGCCCTGGACTTCCACCAGCCCGCCCTTTTCGGTCATCACCACGTTCAGGTCTACGTCC
>JAZDIG010000369.1:0-5737 GCA_043805105.1 Candidatus Glassiibacteriota bacterium
GGCGAGGGCGCCGGGTCGGCGCTCCTGAGCCAGCCCACCCGCGAAAAGCTGGTGAACGCCTACCTCGACGCTTTCCACAAAACTCCCCTGGTGATGCTGCTCACCGACCGGCGGACCAACAGCTACGGCGTATCGCAGCGCGACGTGGGCTGGCGTGTCGACTGCCTGGGGGACCTGGGCTTCTGGGCGAAAGAACAGGGCGGCTGGAGACATATGTTCGACTATTACCCTCAGGCTATCTACGGCTACGGAGCGGCCGATTCCTGGAAAAAGGGCCACGTGGCCCTGGAAATCTGCGGCACCTTTCCCACCTGGAAGAACCGGGAGGGCTATACTGCCGCGGACGTGGACTACATCATCGACCAGTCGCTCAAATGGCACGTCAGCTCGATCAACGGCAAATCCTCAGTCTGGCCCGCCGAATGGAAACCCCAACTCGAACGTTGGCTCAAGTCGCTCGGCTACCGCCTCGCGCTGCGCAAGTTCACCTATCCCTCGCAAGTCCCAGCCGGCGGCAAGCTCGAATTCACCACCTGGTGGGAAAACAAGGGTGTGGCGCCCTGCTACCGGAAATTCCCGTTCGCTCTCCGGCTCAAGAGGGACAAGCGCACCGAGGTTTTCGTCACGGATGCCGACATAACCGGCTGGCTGCCCGGCGACAACCTGTACAACGGCGCGGTTTTCCTGCCGCCGGACATGCCGGAAGGCGAGTACGATCTGCAGGCCGCCCTGGTCGATTCCAGAACCCGGACGCCCGGAATTAAGCTGGCAATCCAGGGCCGGCAGGCCGATGGCTGGTACACGATGGGCAAAATAGCCGTGCAGAAAACGACCGGCCGCTGATTTTTTGCACTTGGAACAGGGTTCACTATGAAAGTATTACTACTTATTACTGGCAGCGCGGTCTTGCTCCTGACCTCCTGCGCCTCGCCTCCCCCCGCCGACCTCGTCCTGCTCAATGGAGCGATATTCACCGCGGACAAGGCTAATTCCTCGGCGCAAGCCCTGGCAATCACCGGCAACCGGATAACCGCGGTCGGGACCGATGATGACATCGAAAAATCCGTTCGGGCGGGGACCACCCGGGTAATCGATCTGGACGGCCGGTTTGTCGTGCCCGGCTTCAACGATGCCCACTGCCACCTGGTGTCAGTCGGCGCGGCGCTCGAAACCGTGAACCTGGACGGCGTCAACCGCCCGGAGAGAGTCCGGGAGCTGGTGGCTGAACGGGTCGCCGGTCTGAATCCGGGAGAGCCGGTTATCGGACGCGGCTGGGACCATACATTGTTCCCGGGCCAGCAGTGGCCCACCCGGGAGCTTATCGATGACGTTACGCAGGACAATCCGGTCTTCCTCTCCCGGGTCGATGGCCACAGCCTCCTGGTCAACAGCTACGTTCTGAAAAAATCCGGGATCACCAGGGAAACGCCCGACCCCGAGGGCGGGAAAATCGTGCGCGACCCGGCCACCGGCGAACCCACGGGAGTGCTCAAGGAAAATGCCATGGGCCTGGCCCGGCGGTCGGAATACGGCGAGGCGAACAGCCCCGAGACGGCTGAACGCCACCTGCGGCTGGCCCTCGAACTGGCCGCCTCCCTGGGCGTCACCAGTGTCTCCCATATCAGCCCGGGCGATGAACGCCTGCTGGAAAAATTCGCCGGAGAGGGCCGGCTGACCGCGAGGATCAGCTACTGCCCGCCGCTGCCGGAGGACCAGGCGAAGCTGGATGAATACGAGGCCCTCGCCCGGAAGTGGCAGGCTTATCCCACCCTGCGCCTCGGCTTCCTCAAGGACTTCATCGATGGCACCCTGGGTTCGGCCACCGCGGCCCTGTTCGAGCCCTACGCGGATGACCCTTCCACTTCCGGCGTGCTCGTGGAAGAAGTGGAACAGCTCCAGCGCAAGGTGTTAGCCGCAGATAAGCGCGGTTTTCAGATCGGCGTGCACGCGATCGGCACGCGGGGCAACCGGATCGTGCTGGATGCCTATGAAAAAGCGATCGCGGTCAACGGCCGGCGGGACAGCCGGCACCGGGTCGAGCACGCGCAGATTCTCACCGCGCCCGACCTGCCCCGGTTTGCCCGGCTGGGTGTGATCGCCTCGATGCAGCCCACCCACTGTATCACCGACAAGCGTTTCGCCGAACTTCGGCTTGGCCCCGAGCGCTGCCGCTACGCCTATGCCTGGCGCAGCGTGATCGCTGCCGGCGGCCGGATCGCTTTCGGCACCGATGCCCCGGTGGAGCCGCTCGACCCCCTGGAAGGCCTCTACGCCGCCGTGACCCGCAAGGACAGCGCCGGCGAGGAGGGCCCGGGCTGGATCCCGGAAGAGAAAATTTCCATGGCCGAGGCGCTCGAGCTTTACACCCTGGGATCGGCCTACGCTGAATTCCAGGAGAACCAGAAAGGCTCGATCACCTCGGGCAAGCTGGCCGACCTGGCCGTTCTTTCCCGCAACCTGCTGCAGGCGGCGGAAAACGAGATCATGAGCACGAAAGTGGTTTATACTGTTTTCGACGGCCGGGTGGTTTATTCGAGAGACTGAGGAAGAAAGGAAAAAGACAGTTACAGAGTTACAAAGTGACAAAGTAAAAAAACAGGCAAAGAGGCACAAAGGGACAAAGGCACAAAGTTAAAGAAAGGGCCGAAACGCTGAGTGGCTGAGTTGAAAGGCGGAAAATGGCGTAGGGGCGACCGGCCGGTCGCCCGTTCCGGCAATTGATAGAAGGACAATAATTATGAATTGCCAAATTGGCCGCCGGGTGGAGCGGTCTTCTGGCTTCTGAATTCTGAATTCTGGCTTCTGAATTCCTGAATTTCACTTTCAAAAGGAGGGATTCGCCATGAAATATTGTCTGGCAGTGACCATGATCGTCTGCGCGTTCAGCCTCGAGCTTTACGCCCAGGACAGGTACCCGGACACCACGGTCGTGCGGCCCAAGGAGATCGACTCCGTGCTGGTCAATCCCGGGATCGGATTCATGACCTTCCAGCGCTTCAACGGCGATACGCTCAACGCGGGAGCCGGCTGGACCGAGGGTTTCCCGATCGATTACCAGGAGTTCGATGGCGACCTGACCAACCCGAACCACCCGGCCACCTCGATCGCCTATTTCCGCGTCTACTGGAAGTTTCTCGAGCCCGAAATGGACAAGTACAACTGGGTCATGCTCGACCGGGCGCTCAAGACCGCAGCCGAAAGAGGCCAGGACCTGCATTTGAGGATAGCCCCGTACGGCACCGGGCCGGAACGGGACGTCCCGGACTGGCTGAGGGCGATGTTCGGGCCGGAGGTGTCGGATTCGCTGAAAACCGTGGAACGCTGGCGGGTGAACGCGGACGATCCCCGTTACATCAAGTACTTTACCAAAATGGTGCACGACCTGGGCAACCGCTACGACGGCCATCCGGATATCGACCTGATCGACATGTCGATTGTCGGCTGGTGGGGCGAGGGTGGCGGCAGCGCCCAGTTGCAGGAGTCCACCCGCAAGGCCTTGGTGGACGCCTACCTCGATGCGTTCCCGCACACCAACAAGGTGATGCTCCTGACCGATGAAAAAACTAACAAGTACGGCCGCGAGCATGGCAATGTCGGCTGGCGGGTGGACTGCCTGGGAGACCTGGGCTTCTGGGCCAAAGATCAGGGCGGCTGGACCCATATGTGGGACTACTACCCGGAAGGGATCATCGAATTCGGCATGGGGAATGCCTGGCAGACCGCGCCGGTGACCCTTGAAATCTGCGGCACCCTGCTGAGCTGGCGGGACAGGCAGCATTATGGTCTGGAACAGGTGCGCTACATTTTCGACCAGGCGCTCAAATGGCATATCTCCAGCTTCAACGCCAAAAGCTCGGCCGTGCCTCCCGAATGGTGGCCGGAAGTGAACCGCTGGCTCAAGAAGATGGGTTACCGCTACGTGCTGAGGCGGATCAGCTATCCGGATTTCGTCCGGCCCCATAGCCGTCTGGCGTTCCGCACCTGGTGGGAAAACAAGGGCGTGGCGCCGGTCTACCATCAGTATACCCTGGCCCTGCGGCTGAAAAGCGCAAAACGCGCCGAGGTTTTTTACCTGAATGAGGACCTGCGAAAATGGCTGCCCGGTGACATCGTGTACAACGATGCCGTGTTCATTCCGGTCGACATGCCCGAGGGGGTCTACGACCTGCAGATCGCGGTTCTCGACCCTCGCACCCTCAAGCCCGCGGTGAAGCTCGCCAACGAGGGGATCCAGCCGGACGGCTGGTACCAGCTCGGCAAGATCACCGTGCAGGAAACTCTCAAGTAGCGGAGTTTTTTATCGACCGCCAGGGGGCGGGCCGGCATCCTTCTTGCTTAACCGCATGGTTGTGAATAAGTTACAAATTCCATCGCGGGCACGAAGGATGCCGGCCCGGCCCCCACCACAAGCCTGTCCACCGCCTGCCGAATCCCGGTCCGACCGCCCGCCCAGCCCCGGAAAGCCTGCATGCAGAAAAAAAATCGCACCATCGCCGCTCTGCCGGGTATTAACTGGCAGATATAATCCGGATGCTATTGTCCAGATTAAATGGAAATCAGGCGCAAGGAGCGTCCATGAAGCATAAAATGAAGATCGTTTCCCCTGCTACGGCGCTCTCGATCGCCGTGCTCGCTTTGGCCTGCGGGATTGAAATGGCGGACGGCAAAACCGGCCGGGAAGGCGGAAAAAGCCTGTCAGAGGGGGTAGAAAAAGTGATTAAAACCGATGAGGAATGGGAAAAGCTGCTGACGCCGGATCAGTACCAGGTGACCAGACAAGGCACTACTGAACGGGCGTTCACCGGCGCATACTGGAATTTCGAGGGCGAAGGCATCTATCACTGTGTCGGCTGCGGGCAAGCGCTCTTCGACTCGAAGGCCAAGTTCGAGTCCGGCACGGGCTGGCCGAGCTTCTGGACGTCGGCCGGGGAGTCGAGCGTGGTGGAACGGACCGATATGACGTTCGGCCTGGTCCGCACCGAGGTGCTCTGCAGCCGCTGCGATGCCCACCTGGGGCACGTGTTCGGCGATGGGCCCCAGCCGACCGGCCTTCGCTATTGCATAAATTCTGTCGCCCTGAAATTCAAGTCGAAAAGGTGAATCGGGGATAAGGGGTACAGGAAAAGGGCGACAGGGGGCCGTTTCCCGAAACTGGGAAACGGCCTTTTTATTTGCCGGCCCGGCGCAGAGCTGATTTCAGCTTTTCGATGTCCAGCGCTTCCCGCACGTGGCCGTCCCTTCCCCTCATGGTGGTGGCTGCCAGCACCGAGGCGACAATCGCTTCCTCGGTCGCTTCCGCCGCCGCCAGGAACAGGCCGCTCGCCGCCTCGTTGGACAGCGGGGTGCGCGTGCGTTCGAACGGGCCGCCGCCGGACACTTCGCGGAAATCCGGGTGTGTGCTGAAACTGATGGCGTAGTCGCCGCTGCCGTTGGAGAAGTCCGCTCCGGTGCGGGCCATGCCGGCAAAGCAGCGGCGGGCCAGCCGTTTCAGGTTACGGCTGCCCAGCGGCGCATCGGTGGCGGCCACGATCACGCAGGACCCGCCCCGGCCGGACGGCTCCCCGGTCCGGCCGGGTTCCTCCAGCGTCACTCCGTTCACGGTCAGCCGGCCGCCGAAATTGGTCTGCACCAGCACTCCCACCGTATATTTCTGTCCGCCGATTTCGACCACCCGCGACGAGCTGCCGATCCCGCCCTTGTAGCCCAGGCAGCCGGTCCCGGTCCCGGCCCCCACCGA
>JAZDIG010000370.1:0-8426 GCA_043805105.1 Candidatus Glassiibacteriota bacterium
GTTGCCAGCGGTGAGCGCCAGCGGCCACAGCTGGTGGCCTTCATCGCCGGCAGCGGAGTGGGCAAGACCCGCCGCATCGCCGAGATGGCGCACTGGGCCACCAGCCGCGGCTGGCCGGTCTTTTTCGGCGAATGCTACAGCTGGTACGGCGGTGAGAGCCCGCAGACAGGGACCCGGCCGGCGGAGGAAGCCGAACAGGGGGAAAGCCACAGCGACGAGGGAGCCTATCCTTTCTACCCCTTTATCCGGGTTCTCAAGGAGCAGGTTTTCCGGATCGACAACCAGGACCCCATCGAGCTGAAGCGGAGGAAGATCGCCGAGGTACTGGCCGCCCTGAACCCCAGCGATCCCGAGTTGCCGGAACAAGCCCCGGTGCTGGCCTCGTTCATCGGGGTCGAAGTGCCGGAGACGGATTTTTCGGCCGCCCTGGACGCCGAGGAGCGCCGGAACATTTTCTACGAGCGCACCGCGGAGATTTTCCTCAAGGCGGTGGAAAGCCAGGGAAAAGGCGGAGTGGTCATGTTGTGTATCGACGACCTGCAGTGGGCCGACCGCAACTCGCTCCATCTGCTGAGCTACGTGCTGAGGCGTGCGGGCCGGGGCCTGGTGGCGCTGGTTAACGCCCGCAAGCCCTCCCAGCTCGGCATCCTGCGCGACGAGTCCCTGCCGGTGGACCGCACCGTGCTCAAACCCGGTCTGCTCAAGACCGCCGCCGTCGAAAAGCTTGCCCGCCTGGTGCTGGGGCTCGATCCCGACGATCGCCAGGCGAAGCTGCCGGAGGAAATGACCCAGAAGATAGTCGGTGAATTGGAGCGCAATCCGTTCTTCGTGATCGAGTTCTGCAGCAAGCTTCTCGAACAGGAAATCCTCACCGTGGCGGACGGAGTCTGCACCCGCTTCGACCAGGAAAACTTCCGCAACGTCTCGATCCCGACTCGTATCCAGGGTGTGATCGAGGACCGGATCAGCCGCCTGCCCAAGGCCGAGCACGCCGCCATCCAGTTTTCGAGCGTGCTGGGCAACATCCTGCGTTACATCATCATCCGCCGCTTCCTGCCGGCGGTGGACCGCGACAACCTGTTCGCCGGCGGCAACCTCGACGAAATCTTCAGCCACCTGACCGGCCAGGAGATCACTCGCCTTGAAAACGAAAAAGACCCGGACTGGGTCTATACCTTCAAGCGCGCCCTGATCGGTGAAAAACTCTACCAGGAGCTGGTGCCGAGCCTGCGCAAGAGGCTGCATGGGGAGGTGGCGAAGGTGTTCGAGAACACCGAGCTGGCCAACCGCTTCGAAAGGGCGCTCCTCACGGCCCTGCATTACAACAATGCCGAGGTACCCGATAAATCCTGCGCCTTCTACCTCGAGGCGGGACGGCTGGCGCGCGAGGTGTTCGACAACGAACGCAGCCTGATGCTGTTCGAGAAGATCGAAAAAATTCTGGAAGAGTACCGGGTGGAGGATACCGATAACAAGCGGATGGTTCTGCTGGAGGAACGCGGCCAGGTGAACCTGCTCCTGGCCCGCTACGAGAAGGCGCTGGTGGACTTCCAGGCCCTGGCCGAGCTGGCCCGCAGCCACGCCAAATCCACCCTGGTGGCGCGGGCCTTTCACCTGACCGGCCACGCCTACTTCCAGCGGGCCGGGGAAGGGGACTTTGACCGGGCCATCGAGCAATTCGAAGCCGCCGGAAAACTGACTCGCGACCCATTGCTGCGCGCCGAGATTTTCAACGACCGCGCCCGCACGCATCTGGAGAAAGGCGACCGCGACCGTGCTCTCGAACTACTCGACCACGCGGAACGCACGTTCGAGCGCGCCACCCGCGGCAGGCTGGGGGTGCAGGAGCGGATATTCCGCGCCTCGCTCTTGCGTAATCGGGGGAGCGTGTTCCATCGCCAGGGGGAATTCGGCCGCGCGATTGAAATTTACAATCAGGCGCTGGACCTGACAGCGGATGAAAGCGAGCCGCGCTACCGGAAGATCAGGGCCATGCTGCTCAATTCGATCGGCCTGTCGCATATGAAAGCTTTCCGGCTCGAGGAGAGCCTAAGCTACTTCCGCCGGGCACTGGAGCTGGCCCGCTCGGTGGGGGACGCCCGTACTGAGATGCACGTGAGGAACAACCTGGGGGTGGTGGCCAACGATCTGGGCAATAACCGCGAGGCGCTGCAGACCCTCACCGAACAGCACGATGCGCTCGAAATGCTGGTGGGTGAAACCCGGGAGCTGGCCTCCCTCAAGTTCAACATCGGGGAAAGCCATATGTTCCTGGAGAACTACGAGGCGGCCGAACCCTGGTACAGGCAGGCGCTGGCTATCGGGGAAAAGGTGGGCTACAAGGAGTTCGTGGTGGGCACCCGCTACAACCTGGCTGAGCTTTTGCACAAGCTGGGCCGCACCGGCGACGCCCTCCAGGTGCTCGACCCGGCCCTGCTCATGGCCCGTGAGGGTGGCTGGCGGCTTCAGGAGATGGACATCGCCAACCTGCAGGGGGAGATTCACCGCGACCTGGGGGATTACTCCGGGGCCCGCGCCTGCCACACTCTGGCCCTGGAATTGGCCCGCCGGCTCGATGATGCTTTCGGCGCGAGCTGGGCGCTGCGCAACCTGGCCGTGGCCCTTCAGGCTGACCCAGCCGCAGGCTCAGCCGAGCGGCAGGGCTGCCGCGCCCTGCTCGAAGAATCGCTGACTCTGGCCCGCCGGGCCGGCCAGCCGGAAAACCTGATGTACAGCCTGCGCGAGTTGATCGAATGGCATCTGGCCGAGGGCCGGAACGGAATCGGGCCGGCCCGGCCGCTGATCGGCGAATTGCGCCGCCTGGCCGGCAAGGTCGAAAGCGTGACTTTCCAGGATTACTGCCGGAAGGTGGCGCTGCGCTTGAAAGCCAAATAGCGGAGTCTTTCCGGCGGAGCAGGGAATAATATTGAAAATTGCGGGCTGATTTATTAGCTTTTTGTTCAAATTTCATCCAAATTTATCTCGTTATCTCGGATTATATTGGACTGACCAACAGTTTTTAATACCCGACCGGAGTAGAGATGGGACGTATCGTCATGAAATTCGGGGGCAGCTCGGTTGCCACCGCCGACCGGATCAAGGCCGTATCGGAAATCATTCGCGGCCGCCTGGACAGCCGGCCCCTGGTAGTGGTGAGCGCGGTGGGCGTGTCCAAGGAAGGGGAGATCAAGATCACCGACCAGCTCGAAAGGATGGCCGAACTGGCGCATGCCAGCAAGCCCTGCCAGGAGAACCTGGACCGGATCCGGGTCAAACACGAGAAGGTGGTCAAGGGCCTGGGCCTGCCCTGGCAGGGTGTTTCGCCGATCTGGAAGAAGCTCCTGAGCGCACTGAAGAACGTCGACCGGCCGTACGAAGAATACCTCGATGAAATCTTCTCTTTCGGTGAAAGGTTCTCGAGCTTCATCGCGGCCGCCTATCTGGACAATAACGGTATCCCGGCCCGCTGCGTGGACGTGGATGAGCTGGACATCATCACCGATGAGCTGTTCCAGGACGCCTCGGTGGCGCCGGAAGACGAGGACAAGGTGCTCGGCCGGCTGCGCGACCAGGAAAAGACGCTGGTGGTTCCCGGCTTCGTGGGCCATACCGCCGATGGCCGGATCACCACCCTGGGCCGCGGCGGCAGCGACTACACCGCCGCCCTGGTGGGAGCGGCGTTCGGCGTGGATGAAATCCAGATCTGGACCGATGTCAGCGGCATGCGCTGCGTGGACCCGCGGATCATCCCGGACGCCGAAAGGCTCAAGGTGATCAGTTTCGACGAGGCCAAGGAACTGGCCGCTTTCGGGGCCAAGGTGCTGCACCCGAAAACGATCGAGCCGGCCATGCGTAAGAACATCCCGGTGGTGATCCTCAACAGCTTCAAGCCCGGTGACGAGGGCACCACGATCCGCAACGAGCGGGTGAAGCAGAACATGGTGATCAAGGCGATCGCACACAAGAAGGGCGTGGACCTGATCAACATCGAGTCCACCCGCATGCTGGGCGCCTCCGGCTACATGGCCCGTATCGCCAGCATCTTTGCCAAGCACGGGATCGACATCGAGGTGATGGCGACCAGCGAGGTGGCGGTGTCGATGACGGTCAACAACCGGAAAAACCTCGAAAAAGCCCTGGCCGACCTCGAAGAATTCAGCGCCGTCTCGCTGAATGCGGGCAAGACCATAATCTGCGTGGTGGGGGAGGGGATGCGGCACACGCCGGGAGTTTCCGGCCGGGTTTTCAGCACTCTCGGCACCGCCGGGGTGAACGTGGAATTGATCAGCCAGGGCGGCAGCGAGATCAACATCACTTTCATGGTGGACGACAAGGACGCCGACCGGGCGATCAAGGCCCTGTATTATGCGTGCATAAGCTGAAAAGATTAATTATATAAGCCTGATGTGAAAAAAAGAGCGGGGGCTTCACCCGCTCTTTTTTTCATCATAATTTTGCCATCCCAATGCAGTGATATTATGAACCTTTTGATTTAATCGAAAGATTTCCCCGGAGCCTGCTCCAGGGTGATCCGCATTTTTGGGCCAGTCGTAGGGGCGACCGGTTGGTCGCCCATGAGATCGGGAACAATTGCTTCATCACAATTAGTAAACCATGTGATAACTCGCGGCTCTGCCTTGGGGCAGTTTATTTTCCACCGCCGGATCGAGCATACCACTGTCAGTTGCCGAAAATATTTCAGACCGCCATTGATCTGCCAATAATTTTATCCGGTTCATCTTATCTTGTCCCCCCGTCCCGCTTGCCTTATAATGATGATAATTCGAAACGCGGATACCATAAGTGTTTCATCTGCCAACCTGTGCTGGAGACTCCCATGCAAAGACGCCAGTTCCTCAGCGGTCAACTAACCGCGGCAATCTCCGCCGCCGCCCTGGTTTCTGCACTCACGCCCAAACGTTCTTCAGCCCAGCAGAGCGCCGTCAAGCCGCGTGTCACCAGGCCCGGCGGCGGAGTGCTGAAAGTGGGCCTCATCGAGCTGGACACCAGCCACGCCGACAGCCTGGGCCAGGCGATCAAGGATATCGAAGGGGTCGAATTGACCGCGGTGACCAACCGCGGCCTGGTCTACGGCAAGGAACGAACCGATAAATTCACCGCCGACTACGGGGTTAAAAAGGTCTGCGCCACTCCTGAGGAAATGGCGCCGCTGGTGGATGTGGCTTTTTCGATAGGAGTGAACTGGGACAACCACGTGGCGGACGCCGAACCGTTCATCAAGGCGGGCAAGCCGGTGTTCATCGATAAGCCGGTGGTGGGTTCGGAAGCCGAGGCCAGGCGGCTGTTGGACCTGGCGGTGAAATACCGGACCGCCATTTTCGGCGGCAGCACGTACCGTTACGCGCCCAACCTGGCTCCCTTCAAGGCCGAATTCCAGAAGCGGCGCGACCGGGTGACCCTCACGGTCTACGGCAAGATCAACTCCCACAGCCGCACCGACATGCTGGACCTGATCTACTACGGCATCCACGGCACCGAGCTGATGCAGGAGCTGATGGGCCTGGGGGTGGTGAGTGTCAGCTACCTCGATTTCTACCGCAAGCAGCACGTGATCCATGTCCACTACGATGACCGCCCGCCGGTGATCCTCATGCTCGGCTGGGCCCGCAACCGGAACGAGGCGGTCCTGTTGACCGACCGCGAGCTGGTCAGTTTCGTCCCGGAGGAAGGCAATCCCTACGTGGAAATCCTCTCCCGGATGGCCGCCGCTCTTGAAACCCGCCGCGCCGACCGGCTGATCACCGAGCCGGTGGAGGCCTGCCGGATTTTGATCGCGGCGGCCAAAAGCCGGACCCTGGGCCGGGCAGTGGCGCTGGCCGAACTGACCGTGGACGACGGCTTCGATGGCGAGAAGTTCGGGCTGGAGTACTCGCGCTTCCGGAACCTGACCAACGAAGAGCAGCAGGGCTGGCGCGACAGCGAACATTGAGCGGTTCCGACCTTTGGCGTTGCAATGTCCGGGCGGGACTTTTCCCGCCCTTTGTTTTCGATGCCTGTCTTGTTTCGAATTGTTCGTATAACACTCGGTTGCACAAATAGTAAATGATAAATCCCCCTTTCATCCCCCTTTTTCAAAGGGGGAACGCCGATCCAGCTAACTTCAGTTATTTTAAAATGTTAGGATAATATCTCCCTCTTTAAAAAATGGGGCCGGGGGGATTTTGACTTACTTGAATGGAATGTTCGTGTACAATCCGTCCTAACTTGACAAACCTTTATGGCTTTGGGTACAATGAAAATGCGATACTAATTGAATCTTAATCGGTTACAGGGCCAGCTCCCTACTCCGTCCGAACCCGTCGCTTCTTTCGCAGTCCTTATCCGGGAGTCTCGATGAAAGTCAAGGAACTCATGACCCAGACCGTCCTCACCGTCAAGAAAGACATTTCCATCCGCAAACTGGTCAAGCTGCTGGACGAAAACTCGATCACCGGCGCGCCGGTGGTGGACGACGACGGCAGGCTGATCGGAATCGTCTCCTCCAAGGACGTCATCCGCGCCATCGACCATCTGATCAAAGTGCACATCTCTATCGACGAGCAGCAGGAAGACCGGGGCCGCTACAACTGGGTCGAGGGGATAATGACTCACAAGGTGATCACCGCCGGGGAGGATGACGACGTGCGGGAGGTGTTCCGGACCATGGTGGAAAAGAAAATCCACCGCCTGCCGGTGGTGCGGGATGGCCGGCCGGTGGGTATAATCTCCAGCCAGGATGCCTGCCGGCTGGTAAGCGGCCTGGATGAACTCAAGCTGAAAAAATAGTCTGATGGCCCGGAACAGAGAGAAAAATTTCATCGTAGTCTCCGACGGCTTCAGCTTCCCTTACTCGCGGGGGCTGATGGCCCGCTCGCTGATGCGCGCCGGGATCGGCAGCGACCAGGCCTACGAAATCGCCAGCACCGTCCAGAAAATGCTGCTGGTGGAGGGCGTGAATAAAATCCATCGCCGCACTCTCAAAGAGCGCACCCTCGAAATGATCCTGAAGCGTTTCGGCGATGAGGTGGCGGCCAGTTATAAACAGTGGAAGTTGCACGATGAGGCGATCTACGTGGGCGACCCGGGCGATCAGGAGCCGTTCAGCCGGGGCATTCTGGCGCAGAGCCTGATGGCGGCCGGGCTGGGTCCGGAGATTGCCCACGAAGTGAGCGAGCGCCTGGCCGCCGACCTCAGCGAACGGGGCGTGAGCCAGATCAGCCGCGACAATCTTCGGCTTCTCACCTACCGCATGCTCTATCTGGACTTCGGCCTGGAGTACGCCCGTCATTACTTGATCTGGCGCCGGCTCAAGGGGCCGGACAAACCGCTGATTCTCTTGTTCAGCGGGGCCACCGGCACGGGAAAGTCTTCCCTGTCGGTGGAGATCGCCCACCGCCTGGGTATCACCCGCGTGATTGGCACGGACACGATCCGCGAAATCATGCGGGGCATGTTCTCCAGCGATCTGCTGCCCGCGCTTTACGAATCGTCCTATTCAGTCTGGAAAACTCTCGAGCGACCCCCGCTCGGCGAAGCCGCCGACCCGGTGATCAACGCCTTCCAGGAGCAGGCCCAGCGGGTGAACGTCGGCGTGCGTGCCATCCTCAACCGCGCCATCAAGGAAAACCTGTCGATGATAATCGAGGGCGTGCACATTTTGCCTGAACCCTGCCCGGCCGAGCTTCTCGAGAAAGCGCTCGTCATCCAGATTCTGATCTGCAGCCAGGTCGAAGAAATCCACCGTAACCGGTTTATTAACCGTTGGCAGGAATCGGTCAACCGGACACCGCACAAATATCTGGAAAATTTCGAAAGCATCCGCCGGATCCAGGACGTGCTGGTAGCCAAGGGCCGGGAAAATGGCATCTTCACGGTCGATAACCTGGACTACGACGATTCTGTAACCAGTATCATCCGCTATCTGACACGCAGGATGGGAGAGCTGGTAGACATGGATTTTTCCGCTTACGAAAAGCCCATGGAGAATGAGGGACTATGAGCCGTTCGAGGGGCAGGGACGGACTGATGAAATTCACCGGGCCGAACGCTCTGGTCATCCTGGACGGCTGCGGAATTCGGGAGGAGCAGGCCTACAACTGCGTGGCCCTGGCTAAAACGCCCTTTCTGGACGAACTGCGCGAAACCAAATGCAGCGTGCCGGGCTGCGAACGAAAAAGTAAGTACTTCGAACAGACGAGCTACACCGAACTGGTGGCGGTCGGCCCGAAAGTGGGCATGCCCGAGGGCGCCAAGGGATCGACTGCGGTGGGACACGAAGTGCTGAGCGGCGTGGACTACATCCATCCCATGCACCAGATCAACGCGGCGGTCACCGAGGGAGTGATGGTCAACCCGGTGATCGACGAGGCGATCGATTACGCGGTGACCAGGGACAGCTCGATCCACCTCATGGGCCTGGTTTCCAA
>JAZDIG010000371.1:0-16165 GCA_043805105.1 Candidatus Glassiibacteriota bacterium
GCTCACCCCGTGTGCCTGCCATCTTCCTCGGCCAGTACTTTGAGGATTTCCCCGGTCGAATCGGCCTGCTTGATCGAATCGACGAAACCGGTATGCTGGATCAGCCGGCTGATCCGTGCCAGAGTTTTCAGGTGCGCGGCGCTCGCCTCGGGCGGTCCGACCAGGAGGAAAACGAAGTAGACCGGCTCCCGGTCGAGCGAATCGAAATCGACGCCCTCGGGAATCCGCGCCAGGGCGATAGTCTGCTCTTTCACCTCCGGGCTTACCGCATGCGGCACGGCGATACCCCGGCCGATCCCGGTGGTCATGATCTTTTCCCGGTCCAGGAGGCTCTGCAAGAGCGGCTCGGGGTCGGCGATCCTGCCGCCGGAGTGCAGCAAGTGGACCAGCCGGGAAAGGAGCTCCTCCTTGTCCCTCACCTTCAGGCCGGGTGCGATGGTGCCGGGGGAGACAAAATCCATCAGTTTCATGGTCGCATCATCCGGAGTGACGTATCGAACAAGCGGGCGGGAATCATTCCCACCTCTTCCAGTCAATTTCCACGGCTTTCCACTTCTCGATCCGCTCGTACAGCGCCCTCTTGACGCTGGTCAGGTCCGCCGGGATTTCCAGCGGCTGGTTGGCGTAGGTCGAAGTGACTTCTTCGAGCCGGCGCAGGTGGTAGTCGGTCTTGAAACCGCTGAACTTGAGGCCGTGCGCGGTGGAAATCACCACCACGCGCTGGTCCGGCCGGATCTGGCCGTGGCGCAGCAGCTTGAGGGTCACGGCCAGGGCCACGCCGGTGTGCGGGCAGTTGAACAGGCCGGTCAAATCACCCAAGGCGGCCGCATCGGCCAGCTCCTGTTCGGTGGCCTGCTCGACGATCCCATCGAAGTGGCGGAGCGTGTCGATGGCCTTGTTGATCGACACCGGGTTGCCGATCTGGATGGCGCTGGCCAGGGTCTTACCCGCCTCCACCGGCTCGAACTTTTCGAAGCCGTTGAGGTAGGACAGGTAGAGCGGATTGGCCCTGGCGCTCTGGGCCACCACGATCTTGGGCTTGCAGGTGATCAGTCCCAGGTCGAGCATCATCTGGAAGCCCTTGCCCAGGGCGCTCACGTTGCCCAGGTTGCCGCCCGGGATCACCACCACGTCCGGGCACTCCCAGTCGAACTGCTGCACGATTTCGATCGAGACCGTCTTCTGGCCCTCGATCCGCAGGCTGTTCATCGAGTTGGCGAGGTAGAGGCCGGGCTCTTTGGTCAATTCCTTGACCACCGCCATGCAACCGTCGAAATCGGTGTCGAGGCAGACGGTGATGGCGCCGTTGGAGATCGGCTGGATGAGCTGGGCGGCGGAGATTTTGCCGCGCGGCAGGAGCACCACCGAGGGGATCCCGGCGGCAGCGCAGTAGGCGGCCAGGGCCGCACTGGTGTCCCCGGTGGAGGCGCAAGCCACCGCCCGGATCGGCAACCCCTCGTGGATCATCTGCTTCACCATCGACACCAGCACGGTCATGCCCAGGTCCTTGAAGCTGCCAGTATGGCTGTTGCCGCAGAGCTTGATCCAGAGTTCATCCAGGCCGATCATGCGGCCCAGCCTTTCGGCCCAGAACAGGTTGGTCCCGCCCTCGTACATCGACACCACGTTTTCATCCGCCACCGCCGGGCAGACCCATTCTTTCTTGCCCCAGACCGCGCTGCCGTAAGGCCATTTGGCGGACTTGTAGCGGCTGTCAAACAGCTTTTTCCACTCCTGTCCGGTCCGCCGGCGCAAGCAGTCGAGGTCGTGGGCCACTTCCAGGAGGCTGCCGCACTGAGTGCAGCGGTAGATGACCGTATTGATCGGGTAATCGGCACCGCATCCGGGATTGATGCAGTGGAACCGGCATCTGTAGCTCATTTCCGTAAGAACTCCATAATTATTCCGTTCGAGGCAAAGCGGGAGAATACCGGCGGTAAACCAGATCCTCCGGCGAAGCGCTTGTGCGTGTAAGTTATAAAATCAGGGCGGGTGCGGTCAATAGAAACTTCTAACGCACGACGAGGAGAATGGCCGTCACGAGCAGGGCCAGGAGAAAAATGTTGAAATAGAGGAAGTACCAGTGGTGCGGGTTCAGCCGGAATTCCGCGGCCGGCTCGGAAATTTCGGCCGGGCGGCGGCGGGCCGGGCGGCCGGCGGGCAGGTTGGTGGTGAAAGTCTTTTCGAGCTCTTCCCGGATGCTGCCGGCCACCGCCGGGTCGGCCCTCTCGATCATTTCCAGGGCGAGCCTTCGGCGGCTGACGATGTTCAGCAGGCGGCGGTTGCGCCTCGACTCGTCGATCTCCCTGGCGCTCGATGCACCCGAGTGCGGATTTTTCACCGAGGAACGATCGTAGAGGCACTTCATGATCTGCAGCCGCTCCAGCAGCATGCTGCGGGTGCGCACGTTGGGTATGCCCGCCTCGATCGCCTGTTCGCAGATTTCGGTGAACTTCCTGATCCGCCACTCGATCTGATCATCATCGAGCTCCCGCATGCGGGTTTCTTCAATCAGGTCATCGACCGCTGATTTGATCTGGTCCATGGAGTCGAGTCTGTCAAGTCTGTCTTGCTTTAATACCGGTCGCGAAGGGAAAGGCACGTTAATTATAGCCGAGCCAAAAAATGCTGTCAAGCGTCACCACTCAATTGCGGAAGAATTCCGCGGGCCAGTGCGACCTTATTGCGTAAGCGCAGAAATTTATGTAAAGTTAAGACCTTCGAGCCGGCCATTCAGGCGGATTCATACCCGCTGCCGGTCGGCAGTTCGGACCGCGATCCCAGTCATTTACCGTAAGCTGAATCGAGCGACCCTATGCCCCGCAAGCTCCGTTTCGTCCTCGGACTGCACTGCCACCAGCCGGTGGGCAATTTCGACTACGTATTCGAGCACGGCTACACGGTCAGCTACCTGCCGTTCATCGAGGCGCTGACCCGCCACCCGGCGGTACGGGTGGTGCTGCATTACAGCGGTCCCCTGCTGGAATGGATATCGGAGAAACACCCTGAATTCTTTAGACTTATAAACGATTTGGTGAAGGCCGGCCAGGTCGAGATCGCCGGTGGAGGTCACTACGAACCGATCCTGCCGGTGGTGCCTCGGCGCGACAGCCTGGGGCAGCTGCGTTACATGAGCCGCTACCTGCGCCGGCTGTTCGGCGTGAAAATCCGCGGCGCCTGGCTGACCGAAAGAATCTGGGAGCCTTCCCTGCCCTCGGTTCTCGCCGAGGCGGACCTCGAGTACGTCACCGTGGACGACTTCCATTTCCTGGCCGCCGGTTTCGACGCCGACTCCCTGCACGGCTACTACCTGAGCGAAGACCAGGGCCGGACCGTGGGAATCTTCCCGATCAGCCGCTCCCTGCGCTACATGATCCCCTTTTACGAAGTGGACGAAGTGCTCGGATTCTTCAAAAGCAAGGCGGAAGCCCTGCCCGAGGGGGCGGTGCTCACCCTGGCCGACGACGGCGAGAAATTCGGCATGTGGCCGGGAACCCACGACTGGGTCTACGGCCGGGGCTGGCTGGAGAAGTTCTTCCGCGCCCTGACCGATTCGTCGGATTGGCTCGAAACCGTCACTTTCAGCCAGGTTATCGACAGCCTGGAGCCTACCGGCAAAGTGTACCTGCCCTGCTCGAGCTACTTCGAGATGGGCGGCTGGTCGCTGCCCTCCCGGGTCGGCGAGAGGTTCCAGAAGCTGCAGAGCCGGCTGGAGCGCGAAGGCCGGCTGCCCGAGCTGACTCCCTTCCTGCGCGGCAGCTTCTGGCGCAATTTCCTGATCAAGTATCCGGAATCGGACTGGATGCACAAGCGGATGTGCCTGACGAGCCGGTGGGTGCACGAAAAGCTGGGCGACCGGCCCTACTCCGGCTTCCGGGTTCCCGAGCCGTTGCGCCGGCTCTGGATGGCCCAGTGCAATTGCGCTTACTGGCACGGGATTTTCGGCGGGCTCTACCTGCCGCACCTGCGCCGGGCGATTTACAGCCAGCTTATCCGCGCCGACAAGCTGGTCCGTGCCCGGGCCGGCGGCCATAAGACCATCCATCTGGAGGAAGACATCGACCGGGACGGCCGGACAGAGGTGATGCTGGCCAACGACCGCTTCAACCTGTTCTTCAAGCCCTCATCCGGCGGGGCGATCGTCGAGCTGGACGACCTGGCCAGTGAATTCAACCTGACCGACACCCTGGCGCGCCGCCACGAGTCCTATCACTGGCAGATGATCGAGGGCGGAGACGCCGAGGAGGGCGGCGGCGCTCATGCCACGATCCACGAACGCCACTTCGAAACCAAAGTGCCGGCCGACCAACTCATCTACGACCGAATCCCCCGCTGGATGCTGCAGGACCAGTTCTTCGCCTGCCTGCCGGAGAGCGCCCAGGCCGCCGCGCGCGGCGAGCCGGCCGACCTCGGCGATTTCAGCGACGGAGTCTGGAGCTGGCGGCTGTGGCGCGGCCGGAACGGCCTGATTTCCCTGGTCCTCGAAAGAAGCGGAAGCCTGAGGCTGCCGGCCGGTGAGACCCGGCGGGTCGACCTGGCCAAGAAGATTACAATCCGTCCCGGCTCGGCCGCAATCGAGATCGAATACGCCCTGAAGAATGCCGGGGAAGTTGAGCTCGAAACGGTTTTCGCCACCGCCTTCAACCTCACCGTGCTCGGCCCGGCCGACCCGCAGGTGGGCCTGCGGACCGCGGGCGGCCAGACCCTGGGACTTTCCGGTGGCTTCGTCCTCGAAAATGAAAAAGAGGTCACCGTATATAACCGCCGCGACCGCGTCAACCTCGGCTTCCATTTCTCTCCCGCCCCGGCCCGGCTGATCCAGTACCCGGTGGAAACGGTGAGCCAGAGCGAGAAAGGGATCGACCGCACCTATCAGGCCACCTGCCTGTTGCCGGCCTGGCCGGTAAAAATCGGCCGGCGTTCGTCCCTGAAAATCAGGATGGTGCTAACGCTCTCCAATTAAAGGATTTATAGGCATCCGGCGGCACCGGCATTGACACTCCCCTCCGAATAGTGTAAAATAAAAACGTACTTCTGATTCAGAATTTATTTTACCCAGTCAGGCGCCCTTCAAACAGCCCTCCGGGCGATTAATTGAAAGAGAACTTCAATGGCGGAATTCAGGCATGACCCGGTCCACCGGCGCTGGATAATAGCCACGGTCGACAGAAGCCGCGGACCGCAGGATTTTCAAGTACCGGCCCGGGCGCCGGACGAAGGCTTCTGCCCGTTCTGCGCCGGCCAGGAAAGCAAGACGCCGCCCGAAATCTACGCCCTGCGCTCCAGCAGCCACGACCGTCCCGGCTGGCAGGTGCGGGTTTTCCCCAACAAGTACCCGGCTCTCTCCAGCGACGAACGGGAAATCCGGCGGGGCGCCCATGGAATTTACGACTGGATCAACGGGATTGGCGCGCACGAGATAGTCGTGGAGCACCCGCAGCACCACGTGCTTTTCCACCAGTTCAGTGTCGAACACATGGCCGAGGTGGTGCGGGCCTGGCGGATCAGGCTGGCCGCCCTGATGGAAGACCACCGCTTCCGCTACGTGATGGTCTTCAAGAACAACGGCGCAACCAGCGGCGCAAGCGTCAATCACCAGCACTCCCAAATCATCGCGATGCCGATTATACCGCGCATCGCGGCCATGGCGCTGGCCACCGCCAGGGAGCATTTCCACCACAAGGAGCGCTGCCTGTTCTGTGACCTGGTGGACCAGGAGCTGGCCGACGGCAGACGGGTGGTCGCCCGCAACGAGCACTTTTTCTGCTACGTCCCCTATGCCTCGCGCTTCCCCTTCGAGATGCTCATTCTACCGCTGGCGCATCAGCACGATTTCAGTTTGCTTCCCGATGAGCTCGTGCCGCCGCTGGCGCAAATTCTGAGCGAGACAATGCGCAGGCTGGCGACCCTGTTCGGCGACCTGCCGTTCAACCTGACGATTCACACCGCACCGAACACGGACCAGAGTCCCAGGCGGTCGGGCTACTGGTCCACGATCTCATTCGACTGGCACTGGCAGGTGGAGATAATCCCACGGCTGAGCCCGGTGCATGGCTTCGAGTGGGGAACCGGCCTGTTCATCAATCCGACGCCGGCGGAGGAGGCGGCGCGCTACCTGCGCGATGCGGTAATTTGAATATACGGGCCGGACAGGAGACTTAGGAGAGCTCAATCCAGTCCTGGGAAAAATGCCGGCGGCTCCACACCGGGCCGCCATATAAAAAACGCAATACGTCTTCAAAGCGTAATATATTAAATTTTATATTAAAAGGGAGATCAAATTGCCTAAAGGTTACTTTTCATTCGTCCTGCATTCCCATTTGCCATACGTCATCACTCACGGCCAGTGGCCCCACGGCATGGACTGGCTCAACGAAGCGGCCGCCGAAACCTACCTGCCGCTGATCGACGTGTTCCAGCGGATGGACGGCCAGGGCAGGATCGGCGTGACTATCGGCATCACTCCTATCCTGGCCGAGCAGCTGGCCGACGAGCGGTTCAAGAGCTCTTTCCTCAACTACCTCGAGGTCAAGATCGAGGCCGCCCGGGAGAACGCCGCCGAATTCGACAGGGTGGGCGACGGACACAAGGGCCGGCTGGCCCGCTCCTGGCAGGAATTCTACCGCGGGACCCGGGAGATGTTCAGCGGTCCGCTGGCCGGCGATATTATCGGAGCTCTCCGCGGCCTGCAGGACCAGGGTAAAATCGAAATAATCACCTGCCCCGCCACACACGGTTACCTGCCGCTGTTGGGCCGCGACGAATGCGTCCGCGCCCAGCTGGTGCAGGGCGTCCGCACCTACCGGCGGCACTTCGGCCGTGACCCGCTGGGGACCTGGCTCCCCGAATGCGCCTACCGGCCCGCCTATGAATGGATCAGTCCCCTGGCCGATGAAGGTTACGGCGCAGTGCGGGCGGTGCACCGCAAGGGCATCGAGCAGCTCGTGAGCGAGGCCGGTATAAAATATTTTATAATCGATTCGCATCTACTCAAGGGCGGCCGGGCGATCGGCGTCTACATCGACCGCTTCGAGGCCCTGCAGAGGCTGTGGCAACAGTTCGAAAAGACCTATGTGCCGCGCCCCGAGGACACCGTGTACACGCCGTACCTGCCATACCTGGTGGGCGATGCAACCCACCAGGACCCGGTGGCCTTTTTCACCCGCGATCCCAAGAGCGGGTTGCAGGTGTGGAGCGGCGAATGGGGCTACCCCGGGGATGGGATGTATCTCGATTTCCACAAGAAGCACTTCCCCGGCGGCCACCGCTACTGGCGGGTCACCAGCGCCAAGGCCGACCTGGCCGATAAGCAGGAATACGAGCCCGGCCGGATCGCTGAAATCGTGGAGAACCAGAGCTCGCACTTCGTGGGCCTGCTGGAGGAGATTCTCGGCGAACATCGCCGCGCCTCGGGCCGCAACGGCATGGTGACCGCGCCATACGACACCGAGCTGTTCGGGCACTGGTGGTTCGAGGGACCGCGCTGGCTGGGCGGAGTGCTCCGGAAGCTGGCCGCCTCGGCCGTAGTCGCTCCCACTTCCTGCGGTGATTTTCTCGAGCGGGAAAGGCCGACCACGGTAGTGGGCCTTCCGGAGGGAAGCTGGGGCGAAGGCGGCTTCCACTACATCTGGCTCAACGACTGGACCAAGTGGACCTGGCGGCACGTTTACGAGGCCGAGGACCGGATGTGCGAGGTAGCCGGCAAGCTCACCGAGGGCACCAATGAAAAGGCCTACCGCGTCGCCTGCCAGCTCGGCCGCGAACTGCTCCTCTTGGAAAGCTCCGACTGGCAGTTTCTGATCAGCACCTGGAGCGCGCGGGATTATGCCGAGGCCCGCGTGGTACAGCATTGGGAGAACTTCCAGCGCCTGCACGGCATCTTCCTGCGCCTGGAAGCGGGCGAAGAAGTCGGGGACCCCGACTGGCGCTTCGTCGAACTCGTGGAGGAAAGCGACCGGGTCTTTACCGACCTGGAGCCGTCGATATGGCTGTCCTGACCAAAGATAAAGAAACCATGCTGCAGCTGGTGCTGCAGACTTCCAGTGAGGCGATTCTGCTGCTGGATTCGCAGGGCACTATCCTGGGCGCCAGCCTGGCCCTCACCGGCCTGCTCAAAACCGAATGGCAGAAGCTGGTGAACCAGCCATTTTCGAGGATCGCCCCGCCGGAGCTGAACGATCAGCCGGTAGACCCGCCGGCCCAAGGCCAGCAGCAGATTACGATCGTGAGCAGCGATGGTGAAAAAATCATTTCGCGCTGGAACGTGGTGGAATGGAGCCAGGACAGTCAGGAGGGTAGTGAAAAGCTTTACGCGGCCTATCTCACCTCCTGGTACGGCCAGCCCGGGACCGGGTTCGACAGCTTCCTCGACGACACCATCCAGGAGCACCTTTCGAACAGCCTTCCGGTGGGCCTGCTGGTAGTCGACCGCAGCGGTAAGATCGTCCTTTACAACAGCGCCCAGGAGAAGATCACCGGAGTCCCGGCCCGTACGGCGCTGGGAAAAATCATGTTCACCGAGTACGGATTACAGGCTCCGCAGGAGGTGGTGGAGACTTTCAAGCGGGCGCTTAACGAAGTAATAAAGAACAGCGAATACGAGTTCGACTACACCGACCGCCGGGGCAAGTCCAGGCGTTTCCGCAGCCGGATCAGCTCGCTGCTGGACCCGGAGGGCAACGTCCACGGAGTGGTGCAGACCCTGGAGGATATCAGCGGGCCGCAGGAGCTGCAGCAGGAAATCGACCGTACCCGGGGATTCCTCAAGCGCCTGCTCGACACGACTGTCAACGCGATATTCACCTCGGACATGAAAGGCCGGATCACCTTCCTCAACCGCGCCGCCGAAAGCCTGCTCGGCCTCGAAAGCCGCCGCGGAGAGGTGATCACCACCGGCAAGCTGTTTCTGGGCGGACAGCGGGAAGCCTCCCAGATCATGCAGTATCTGGAAGAGTGCAAGGGGACGGTCGAAAACTACGAGACCTACATCGTCGACCGCAAGGGCAAGGAAGTGCCGGTCAGCTTCGCTCTCAGCTTTCTCTACGACCTGGAAAATCAGCCGGACGGCGTGATCGCGATAGCGCGCAACCTGGAACGGGAGCGCAAGCTCGAGAGCGAAAAACGGCTGAACGAGCACTATCTGGCGACATTCATCCAGAACAGCCAGGACGCGGTGATCACCCTCGACGATAACGGCCAGATCAAGACCTGGAACAACGGAGCCCAGACCATGTTCGGCTACAGCGCCGAGGAGATGATGGACAAGCCGCTGGACCGCCTTCTGCCGAAGGAGGGCGAGGCGAGTGATATCTGGCGCCTGGGCAAGGTCGAGTTCCAGCAGGACGGCAAGCTCAAGCACTACGTCACCGACCTGGTCAAGGCCCACGGCGAGCGGCTGGTGGTGGAAGCCACTTCGACTGTGCTCAGCGACCAGTACCAGGGAGTGCACGGCAGGCTGATCATTTTCCGCGACATCACCCTGCGCGCCCGGCTCGAAAAGATCCTCCAGGAGAACATCGCCGACCTGTCGACGATCAACGAGATCAGCGAGGCGCTGCTGACTTCCAAGGACCTCGACGACATCCTCGGCATCATCCTGATCGGAGTGACCGCCAGCCAGGGGCTCGGCTTCAACCGCGCTTTCCTGCTGCTGGCGGACCCCGACCGGAACGCCCTGGTGGGCAAGCTCGCCGTCGGGCCGTCCAATCCCGAGGAGGCGGGCCGCATCTGGAACGAGGTGCAACAGAAATACCATACCCTGCGCGAGCTTTTCGAGGATTACAAGACGAGCGGCCTGGATCACGACGGCTACATTAACCAGGTGGTGCGGCGGATCAGGGTCCCGCTCACCGACCGGGACAATCCGCTGATCCGGACGCTCGAGGAGAAAAAATCGCTCAACATTTTCAACGGCGTTTCGATGGGCACTTTCCCCCAGGAGCTGGCCCATCTGCTGGGTACGGACACCCTGGCCGTGGTACCGATAGTCTGCGAGCACCGCAGCCTGGGGCTTCTGCTGGCCGACAACCTGATCAACCGCCGCCCGATCGACGAGGAAGCGGTGAGCAAGCTGCGGGTGTTCGCCAACCTGGCCAGCCAAACCATCGAGCGTATCCGGCTCTTCGAAAGCCTCAAAGAAAAAAATACCGACCTGGACCACGCCTACCGGCAACTGAAAGAAAGCCGCAACAAGCTGATTCAGGCCGAACGGCTGTCCGCGCTGGGCCAGCTGGCCGCTCACGTAGCCCACGAAATCCGCAATCCGCTGGTCAGTATCGGCGGCTTTGCCCGCTCGCTCAGCCGCGAAACCAGCCCGGAAGATCCGCGCAAGGAAAAGATCGAGATCATCCTCGAAGAGGCGATCCGGCTCGAACGCTATCTCAAGGATACTCTCACCCTGATGCGCCACAACAACCCGGTCTTCCGGCCGGTCGACCCCAACGGGCTGATTCAGGAATCGCTGAAAATGATCGAGGGGGAATCGGAGGCGGCCAAGGTGGGCGTAAAGCTCGAGCTGTTAGCTAACCCGCCCTTCGTGGAGCTCGATCCCGAACAGATCCGCCAGGTCCTGCTCAACCTCTTCCGCAACGCCCTGGAGGCCATGACCGGCGGCGGGACGCTCACGGTCGGCTCGAGACTGGAGCACGAATTATTCATAATCGACATCGCCGACACCGGTGTCGGCATCGAAGACAAGCACCTGGAGAATCTTTTTACCGCTTTCTTCACCACCAAAAGCACCGGCAGCGGACTCGGATTGTCGATCAGCAGCCAGATCGTCCGCAATCACGGTGGAACTATCGTGCTGAGCAGCCGGAGAGGTGAGGGGACGGTGTTTCACATCAAGCTGCCTGTCACCCAGGCGGTCAACAAGGAGGTCATTCATGAAGAAATTGCTGATCGTAGATGACGAAAAGCACCTGAGACTACTGTACAAGACGGAGTTCGAGGCGGAGGGCTACCAGGTCCACACCGCAGCCGATGCCCATGAGGCGCTGGCCTCCTTCGAGCGCGAGCGCTACGACCTGATTATCCTCGACATCCGGATGCCCGGCATGGACGGCGTCGAGGCGCTGGGCAAGTTCCTGGGCCGGGACAACAAAATCCCGGTGATTATCAACAGCGCTTACGACAGCTACAAAGACAATTTCATGAGCTGGGCGGCTGACAGTTACGTGATCAAGAGTCCTGACCTTGCCGAGTTGAAACAGAAGGTAAAGGATAGCCTGGGCGAAAGTATATATGAATTTTAGTATCCTTGCCCTGAAGCTTTCAGACTGTCGTATAGTTTTCAGCCGCGACCTCGAGATATATCTGCAAGAAAAAATATATATAACTTAAAATAGGTATCGGCGTGAACGCAATTTACAAGAACCTCCTCACGATAGTCCTCGCCGGCGGCCGGGGCGAAAGGCTCTATCCCCTCACCAAGGCCCGCTCGAAGCCCGCCGTGCCGTTCGGCGGCGTTTACCGTATAATCGACTTCACCCTCTCCAACTGCGTGAACAGCGGCCTGCGGCGGATCAAGGTGCTGAGCCAGTACATGAGCCACTCGCTGGACCGGCACCTCAAGCAGGGCTGGAGCATCTTCTGCCGCGAGCTCGGCGAATACCTCGACACCATTCCCCCGCAGCAGCAGTTCAAGGAGTCGTGGTACCGGGGCACGGCGGACGCCATCTACCAGAATCTCTTCCTGCTGGAGCAGATCAGGCCGCGCTACGTGCTGATTCTTTCCGGCGACCACGTCTACAGAATGAACTATTCGGACATGATCGCCTTCCATCTGGAAAAGAACGCCGAACTGACTGTGGCGACCGTGGAGGTGGAGCTGGCGCTGGCCTCCGGCAAGCTCGGCGTGCTCCAGGTCCAGCCGGACGGCCGTATCCAGGACTTCGAGGAGAAGCCGGAGAACCCGAAACCCAGCCCCGAGCGGCCGGATCACGCCCGGGTGAACATGGGGATCTACGTTTTCGACACCCAGGCCCTGGTGCGCAGCGTGGTGGCCGACGCCAAACAGGACACCTCGCACGACTTCGGCCGCGACGTGATCCCGGCCATGATCCCCCACTATCGCTGTTACGCTTACAACTTCGAGGACGGATCGGGCGGAGACATCCTCTACTGGCGGGACATCGGCACCATCGAGAACTACTACGAGGCGAGCATGGACCTCTTGAGTCCACATCCGCGCTTCAACCTTTACGACTCCCAGTGGCCGCTGAGGACCTACATGGGGCAGTACCCGCCGGCCAAGCTGATCCGCGGGGAGCCGGCGGTCAGGCGGGTGGGCCGCCAGGGCCACGCCCGCAATTCGATTATCTCCCCGGGCTGTATAATCGACGGCGCCTGGGTCAGCAACTGCGTGCTGTCGCCGGGGGTCTACATCGGGCCGGACGCCGAAGTGGAAGATTCGATCATTTTCGAAGGCACGCGGATCGGCTCGGGCTGCCGGATCAGGCGGTCGCTTATGGACAAGCGGGTGGTAATCGCCGACGGCCGCAGCGTGGGACACGAACCGGAAAAAGACCGGGAGCATTTCATGGTTTCGGATACGGGAATTGTGCTGGTGCCGAAGGAGTACAGGCTGGGGTGATTAAACCGTGGATAATAGCTTTGCCCATTGCTGACGGTGAATTAATTCAGAGTATGTATCCAATTGTTTATTTACTTTATTTAAGAAATCTATCCTACCCTCTTCTTTGACCAATGCCATAATAATTCCACTGAGTCTAATAATTTCAGTAATATATATATTGTGACCGCTTGCAAACTGTTTTTTAACGATATTTTCTATTTCATCTTTATCGGCAGAACTAATACCTGCTTGTGCCACGAAAAAGATATCTGTCACTTTCCTTTCTCTGAGATTTGATATTTTAGATGTCAATTGACTAACTGTTAAAACTCTATCTTTCACTTCAACTACAAATACTATCTCTCCATTATCCGATTTACATTCTAAATCAGCAGCTAAACCTGTCGAGCTATCAGAAGCGGTAATATTGGCTCTTTCAATTCTAGTATACAAATGAAAGTGCTCGCCTATTACCTCAAACATAGCTGCTGCAATTGCTAAAACTCTATCACCGCCAGAGACTCCCGCGATGAATTCCTCAATAAGATGCAAAGAATCCTGTAAACTGATTCTTTGAGGAGTCGGATACTTGACTTTCGTATCAGATAGACGCCTATAAATCTCGATAAGAATTTGTTTGAATATCTTTTCCGTGAATGCCCTGTCATTTCTTCTTTCAACTTCATTTATAACGCTGCACAAATAATCCCAATCCTCTTTATTTTTTTGTGCATCCCTGAACTTTTCAGACAATTCCAAAACTCTTAGCGGATTGTTTACATAAGGTTCTGGAGACCCGCCAAGTACTTCTTCATTTTCTTGGTCAAAAGGGACTATAACTTTGTGGGCTATCGTTCTTGCATCAAAAGCGCCGGTTCCACCTCTACCCGCTTGGAGACACCTTGAATCAATCTCAGGATTGGTTAACTTTGATAGAAGCTGTGTTGGAAGTACGTAACGGTATGATTTTGTGCTGGAATTAATACACGTTTTTATAAATTGTACTATATTATTTTCAAGTGCCACATCATTCAATTGTTTCTTTTTTGCACTTTCAAGTACAGCTTGCCAATGTACCGCTAAAAGATCAATTGATTTTTCTATATGAATATTGGTCATCTAGTAATTCATCCATAACACTTCAGTTCTAACTTGTTTAACAGAATGGCAGTTTTTGGAACTTTCCGTTATTGTTTTCCACCCGGCATAAAGTTCACCCATCAAATCACATTTATAACCAGATACTGCCACTTTGCCCTTGGCCTTCCTTAAAACTTTTGCGAGTTCGATATGATCCTGGTCGCTCATTTCAAATCCATATGCTTTATTATCCCCTCTAATTTCGTGAGGGTATGGCGGGTCGCAATAGAAAAGTGTCTCTTTTGAATCATAGAGATCAATAATCTCCAATGCCGGTCGATTCTCTATTTGTACCCTAATAAGTCTTTCCGCTATATTTTCTAGCCCATTAGCGCTGCCCAGCCATCTCGAAACAACACCTGACATGCCTGCCCTGCTGGTATTTTTGCAATTTGCCCATCTACCCACCGTCGCGGTTTGCGCTAAACCAGTTCTCACCTGGCGGGCTCTAACATAAAACCTCCTGGCTCTTTCAAGATCATCCAAATATGGAGAATAATGATAAATCGCCTCGAAAAATTCTTCTCTCGAAAAAGGAGTTAAAGAAATACTCTCGATTAATTTTTCTTTTTGATTTCTTAAAACTCTGAAGAAATTTACTACTTCGCCGTCAATATCATTGTAGGTCTCAATCGCGGAAGGCTTTCGATTCAATAATACAGCAGCCGATCCCCCAAACGGTTCACAATAATGGTGTGTTTCGGGCAAGAGAGGCAGCAACCAGTTCAAATGGCTGAATTTTCCTCCATACCACCCAAAAACTATTTTTTTTGGCCTGTTGTAAATTTTGATTTTTGAATCTTTTATACTGCCCAATTCATCGAGGAAAATTGCAGATGGAATTCTTGCCATCTACTCCTCCATCCAAGATTAAAAATTCGACCCTAACTGTAATTTAATCATCATTGCTAAATTTTCAACCTCTCCTGCCTCTTTCTGTACATCGGGTTTCATTCCCAACAATAATTCCGTTCGAGCTTAAAAATTTTTTCTCCCCTTCTTCAAAACCCTCGTCAGCTCGCAGCCCTCCGCGTGGTCGCAGCCGCACGGGTTGCCGGGCCGCACCTCCAGGCGCAGCTTACGGTAGCTGTAAACCGCCGCCAGGGCCACGATCAGCGCTATCACGGTCAGCTCGATCATCGTCAGACTCCCAGCCCCAGCAGGGTGCCGAACTGATAGACCGCCAGGGTGACCAGATAGGCCAGCGCTGTCAGCCCACCCCACTGCAGCCAGGCCCAGCTCCAGCCGCCGCTCTCCTTGCGCGTGACCGCCAGCGTGGCCATGCAGGGCGTGCCGATCAGGCAGAAGAGCAGGATACAGACCGCCACCAGGGTGGAATACTCCTGCCTGAGGTTCTGGCGCAGGCTCTGCGTCCCCCCGCCCTCGCCGTCCTCCACCGCGTAGATAATCCCCATCTGCGCCACGAACACTTCCTTGGCCGCAAAGGCCCCCACCAGGGCGGTGCCGATCTTCCAGTCGAGTCCCAGGGGCTTGAGCAGGAATTCCAGGCCGTGGCCGATCCGGCCGGCCAGGGAATAAGCGAGCTGCTCCTGGCTCTGGATCAGAGAGGCCCGGGAAACCGCCTTCCGGTAGTCCGCCCTGACCTCGTGGACGTAATAATTGACCGCATCCACCAGAATGCCGGCAGTCCGAATCTGCCGCCGCCATTTCTCCAGGTCGATCGAGCCGTCCGGGGAGTTGTCGGCCTCGGCGAGCGCGGCCGTGAAGTGTCCGACCCAAACCGAATCGTGCCTGGCGGCCGCTTCCCAAGCTGTGGAATTTTCTTCGCCACCGGTGAGCCTGGCGCTGAGGATGTCGGTTCCGGCCCGGGACAGGCCGAGGCGCCTGCCGAGCTCCTCGAGGCCGCCCAGGTAAACCCGGTAGGCTTCCTCCTGGCGCTTCGCGCTCTCCGGGCTGAACTGGGTCAGACGCGGGAAGGTGGTCAGCGCCCAGAGGACGATCGAGATCGAAAGGATGATCGTGCCGGCCTTGCGCAGGTACTGCTTGGCGCGGTCCCACATGTGTATCACCACGCTCTGGACCGTGGGCATCCGGTAAGGCGGCAGCTCCATCACGAACGGCTCGGAATGTCCCGGCAGCACGGTTTTGCTCAGCAGCTTGGCCATCAGCACGGCCAGCAGGATCCCGGTCACGTAGACCATCCACAGTACGGGCGCCTGCCACTGCCTGGGGAAGAAGGCCGGGATGATCAGCGCGTAAATGGTCAGCCGGGCCCCGCAGCTCATCAGGGGCGCGATCAACATCGTCACCAGCCGGTCGCGGCGGTTTTCCAGGGTGCGGGTAGCCATTATCGCCGGGATCGTGCAGCCGAAGCCGATCAACAGCGGGATGAAACTCTTGCCGTGCAGGCCGATCTTGTGCATCAGCCGGTCCATCACGAAAGCGGCGCGGGCCATGTAGCCGGTGTCCTCCAATAGCGCGATCGCCAGG
>JAZDIG010000372.1:0-6726 GCA_043805105.1 Candidatus Glassiibacteriota bacterium
CCCCTACGGCGGGCCCTGGACAGCGGCGGCATAGCTGGGCAAACACTTTCGCAGGCGTGGCAGCCGCTATTCTGAATCACGGATTACACGGATAGAATACGGATGTCACGGATCCGCCCCGCAACCCACAGGGCGGACACGTGGGTCCGCCCCTACAAAAAACACGCGCGGGCGACCGCCGGCCGCCCCTACGGCAAATCACCACACCATGCGGGCGGTTTGCGAACCGCGCCCTGTTTATTTCTTAGCACACTCCTCGTAAAGCCAGTCCAGCCGGTTTAAAATAACCTCCAGGTCCAGGTGTTCCTGCGCCCATTGGCGCGCGCGGTCGCCGGTGTTCCGCCGCAATTCCGGGTCATCCGCCAGGCGGCCGATCACCCCGGCCAGGGAGCGGGCGTCTTTGAGAGGCACAAGGAAACCATTGACGCCCTCCTGGATGAATTCCGGCAGGGCGCCGGAGTCCGAGGCCACCACCGGCAGGCTGCACAACATCCCCTCGGCCGCCACCAGCCCGAACGCCTCCTCCCAGGAAGGCACGACCAGGATGTCGAGCGAGCCGTAGAGGGTGCGGGGGTCGGGGCGGTGGCCGAGCAGGGTGACCCGGCCGGATAGCCCCAGCGCCTCGATCCGCTTGCAGAGGACCTGTTCGTAGTCCCCTTCCGGGGCGCCGGCGATCGCGAAACGAAGGTCCGGATGGGAGCCGGCCAACAGCCCGGCCGCCTCGACGAACCACTCCTGCCCCTTACGCAATTCGACCCTTCCCACCACGCCGGCGACCACGGCCTCAGGGCTTTCGGCGCCGATTTCGCGGCGCAGCCGAGTCCGGGCCTGACTGTCAACATCGGCTGTGAACCTGACCGGGTCCACCCCGTTGAATATCACTCGCACCTTTTCGGAACCGACCGGGCAGGAATTCAGCAGACTGGTCCGGACGAATCCGGACACGGCCACCACGGCCTCGGTGCGGCCGAAAAGCCAGCGGTGCAGGGGATCACGCTTGTTGCCAGCGCTCGCGATGTGCTTGTGCAAGAGGACCGGGGGCTTGCGGCCGGAGGCCAGGCAGGCCAGGTGCGCCAGCAGCAGGTCGCGGGAGAGGTGGAGGTGGAGGATATCGGGGTTTCTTCGGCGGATGACACGCGCCAGGGTCAGGCAGGCGGCCGGATCGAAATAGGGGCCCACCCGGAGGAGGTCGTGATCGAGGCCAGAGCAGGACAGGCGTTCGGCCAGGGGCGTATTGCGTTTGGCGACGACCGATACCGTGTGTCCCCGGCGGGCCTGGTTTTCCGCCAGGGCCAGGGGGTACATCTCGCGGCCGCCCCATCCGCCGGAGGTGGTCAGATGGATCAGGCGCATCCGGCCTCCCGGTAGACGGTTTCGAGGGCGCGGGCGAAGTACTCGCAGGCCTTGACGTAATCCGCGCTGCGGCGGTACATGCGACCGGCGGAGATCAGGGCCGAGGCCTGGGCGGGCAGGGAGGCGCCGAGGACTCGGGAGACAGTCCGGCAGAGTTCCTGCAGCTTATGGGCCTCCTCCCGGGTCCGGCCGAACGTGTCCCGGTAGAGCGTGCCGCGGTCGGTGATACCCTCGGCCCGGCCCCCCCAGCGGTGGAACTCCAGCACGATCCTGATTTCCTCGGCGATTTCTTGCGGAATAGGGTAGGTCATGGGTAAAGTGGCTCAATACCGCCCGGTTGAATTGTCAATTTCTTCCAGAACTGCCCGGGAAAAGCAACGACGGTCACGGCATGCCGTGACCCTACGGCGTATCGAGAGTAATTACCGGGCGAACACGAGGTTCGCCCCTGCGGCTAACCCTGACATTCTGCTGGAACGGGGCGGTTCGCGAACAGCCCCTACAACAAGTTACTCCCACTGCTTTGCCAAATGGGGAGGTCAGAATCCGCCATTCGAATCAGGTCCGGCTTGTTCCGGGGCCGGCGGCCTCCCGTTTCAACTCGACCTGCCCGACCCAGCCATCCGCGGGCCGGAAAGCGAGCGTCCCCTCGAGGGTTTCCGGCCGGTCGAGGCGGTGGCTGTGCCAGGCCGGGACGTTCGAGACGAGTTCCACATCCTCCAGGCCGAAAGCCGCGAGCGGCATGCCGTTCCCGCCCCGGGCCAGTTGGAACCCCCGGCTGATGACCGGCACTCGGCGCGGGTCGATACCGATCAGGGCGGCGGCGGCGGCATCCACCGCCAGGGGGTTTTCGCCGGCGAGCAGCATGCCGGCGGGCCGGGCCTCCGGGTTCAGGGGGCCATCGCCCTCGCCCGCCACCACCGCATCCACCAGGGAAAACACCCGGCGCTGCGGGAGGTCATTCAGCCTTCCCTCGCGGTCGGCGTAGACCAGCGCGGTGTTCAGGTCGAGCACCATGCGCCAGAGGGTGTCGTTGCCGTACCAGCTCCCCTCGGAGATGCGGTCTCCCGAGGCGACGCGGGCCAGGAGGGCGACGAATTGTCTGAGCCGCCAAAGCAGCTGGTGGGAGACTCCGGGGGCGGCAGCGGCCAGCCGGTCGTTAAGTGCCGAAACAGCCCGCTTGAGCAGACTTTTCCGCCGGTACTCATCCCCGCCCTCGGCCGCTGAACCCCGGCGGTGATGGGGCAGCCGGTCCTTGCTGCCGTTAATGCCCACCAGGTTCTTGAGCGCGCAGGTGACCCCGCCCTTGCGGTGGGTCTTGAGCTTGGCGATACCGATTACCACATCCGCTTCGAGAGCGCTGGCGGCGATCAGGTACTGATGGGCCAGGGCGTTGTGGTGGCGGGCCATTTCACCCGGCAGGTAATTGGTCACCCGGTAGAGGCGGCAGCCGTCATCCAGAGGGGTGAGGTAGCTGCGCAGGCCCAGGTTGACTTCCCGGTAGCCGGCGGGGTCGCCGGCCAGATCGATCCGCGCCGTCACCAGATCCCCGCTGGTGACTGTCACCCGGCACTGCCGCAGGTCGTGCACAGTCAGGGGCACCGGGCCGGCCTTTCGCCACCAGGCTTCGAGCGCCGCCATGCCGCTCTGTTGGACAATCAGGCCGAAATCCGCGCTCTGCATGGGCGAATCGGCCACGACAATCCGGCCCCTGCCGGCCAGGGCGAGAGCCAGGTAATCCAGCACGGGCCGGATCACCGCCGCATTGGTTATCAGCACCGCGGGTTCCGCGCTGTCGCTGTCGTGGTGGAACACCCAGTTGGGTTTGACCAGCACCTGAGAGCCGGGTGAAACCAGATCGGCGAAGGGGTTCCAGTCCGGGGAGCCGAAGCGGGCGGAATCGAGTCCGGCCAGGCGGAGAGTTTCGCGGACCAGGCCGTAGACCCGGTTGCCGGGAGTCGAGCCATTCGGCCAGGCGAACGGGTATTCGGGAAAGGGCTGGTCCGGCCCGTATGGGGCCTGGGCCGGGTAGGCGGTGACCGATTCATCCCGGCAGACCGCCACGCGGGTGTTTGTGGTAAAGGTGTTCATATTTCGGGCGCTACTATCCAGTCAATCCTGGCCGGATAAAAACGTTTATTTTGATTCCACCCTGGAGTCTATCTATTTGTACGTCAAAGACTTATTTGTTCTTTTGTCGCCAAAAGAACCAAAAGCGTTTCCTTTGTAACCAAAGGAAAACAAAGTTAATCCAGGCTTTGAGTCTTCTCTCGCCGCTCCCCCGGCGGTCGCCTTCGAGGACACCTCTACCCCTCTCCCCGCACCCGTCCTCGAAATGGCCTGCCAACCTTCGGTGCTTCGTCTAAATCTCGATGGAAATTACGAGGCTGCTGCACGCTCCAATAATTGAATCTCAAGGCATAATTCTTTTACGGCTTACGAATCGAAAATCTCAAAATCTGAATTTACTCGAATCCTCGAATTCACCAGGTAATATGCCATGCTTTGGTTCGAACAGGCAGTTTCCAGATCCGACTGATTTTCAGTAATCCAGCTCCGGGCATTTCAGGTCCGGCTTATTCAGCAGGTCGGCCAGGTGGAGGTATTCGGGCCAGAAGGAGCCCTCATGCCAGGCCAGCCAGCTGTCCCACCAACCGGGACAATCCCTCACCGCCCGCGACTGGAAAGTGTAGCTGATCTCGCAGACTTCCGGTTCACCTGTCTGGTTGAAAAGGAAGTCATAGGCCATGCAGTAGAAACCGAGTTTTTGCGAGATGTCCAGGGCGAGCCTCAGGCAGCGCCGGTCTATCGCAGCCGGGTCGTAGTCGATCCGGCCGCTGCCGGAGGCCCGGAAATCACAGGTGCGCACCAGGCGCCGGAAAGCGAAAACCCGGCCGCCGACGACAGTGACCCGCGTGTCGAAGGCATTCCCCGGCAGGAAGCGCTGGAAGAGGGCGTAGTTTTTCTGGATCTGCCACCAGGGAGAGGGGTCGATTCCCCGCAGCCGGCGCAGGAGGTTTCCAGCCTGGCGGCGGATTTCCCGGACCGGATCGAAAAACTGCCAGCGCAGGTTCCCTCGGTGCAGGAAGCGTTCGGGGTACAGGCCCCGGCCGAACATGCGCCGGATGAGATTTTTCGCCTCGGAGCAGCTTTCCACCAGCACGACGCTGGTGGAGCCGGCCCCGCCGGCGAGCTTGAAGACCTGGGGATAAGCTGCGGTGCCGGCCCAGGCCAGGGCCTCCTGCCGGTCCCAGAACACGCGGGTTTCGACCATCGGCAGGCCGTGAGCCCGGAAGAGGAGCCACTGGCGGATTTTGTCATCGTAGGGCCATGCGGTACGCAGGTCCGGGAAGCATTTCACGCCGAGTTCGGTTTCCACGACCGGCAGGACGGCGCGGGCGAGCTGGCGGTCGGAGTCGTAGTGGCCCCAGCGCAGGATAAATAGCTCGCACTCTTTCACCCGTTCGAAGAAATCCGGCTGGTCGGCCCGCAGGCGGATAAATTCGAGGCCGTTGTGCGCCAGGATTTTTTCGTAAGCGGCCAGAACCGGCAGGTAGCGGCCGTTGGTATCGGTGAAATGTTGGAGACCGACGAGCATCGGTTGGGTTCCCTCCCGGCCCAGCCCGGCCGGGAATTCAGAAGTCAGAAGCCAGAAGTCAGAAGCCAGAAGTCAGAAGCCAGAAGCCAGAAGACCTAACCCCACCTCTCCATAGTGCCTCAGTCCCTCAAGGCCTTCTTTTTCTTGCCACTTTGTCACTCTGTAACTTTGTCACTTTGTAACTATCTTTCCCCTACAAACCCCGATCATTTGGCGGCGAAGCCGCCGTTCAAGGCCTTTTTCAGCCAGCTGATCGATTTGCCGTACCAGCCCGGGCCTGAATCGTGGCCCATGTTGGGGAAGTTGTCTATCTCCTTGTAGCCTTTGAGGTTGTTGTAGGCGGCGTAGACCGAGGTGGGGGCGCAGACATCATCGATGAACCCCACTGCCACGAGCGCAGGCACAATGATGAAGCCGGCGTTCAGGGCGGCATCGTAGTAAGCCGAGGTAGCCTGGGCCCTTTCGCGGTCGGGGCAGTTGCGCAACATCCTGGGCCAGCCGGAGGGCCGGCCGTAGAGCTCCCCGGTGTGGTCGCACATGGCCGGGACATTGGCGGCCAGGGCCTTGATCCGCCTGTCGAGGCCCGCCACCAAAAGACTCAGCGCGCCCCCCTGGCTACCGCCGGCGATAGCGATCCGGGAGCTGTCGACGTCCGGCCGGGTGCAGAGGTAATCGATGGCGCGGACAGCGCCGAGGATGACTCTTCGGTAGTAGAAGCGATAGGGGTCATCGTAGCCGAAATGGCGGTAGCCGGCCAGGAGGCCATCGCTGAGGTCTTTGTAATACTTTTCGTCCAGGCCCACGCCGATCCCGTGGATTTCGACCGAGAGCACGACGAAGCCGCTGTCGGCGAATTCAGGGGCCGAGCCGACATCGTTGACCCCGGCGCCCGGCACTCTCAGCACGGCCGGACACGGGCCATCCCCGGCCGCCGGCACTCTCAGCCAGCCGAACATCCGGCTCCCCTCGACGTTGCCCAGGCTCACCTTGTAGAGGCGGGAGCCGGGGTTCTTTTCATCCGCCGCCGGCTCGACCACCGGATCGATGGGTATGCGCAGCAGTTCGGCCCGGCCCTGGCGCCAGAACCGCTCGAAATCCTCGGGCAGCACGTTGGTCGGCCGGACCGCCTTGACCGCGAAGCCGCAGGCCGCGACATGGCGCAGGGTGTCGGCGCCGGCGGCCAGGGTCAGCTCCAGCCGGAGGAAGCCGGGCCGGTCGAGAGCGCCGCGCAGAGTGGCCCGGCCGTTATTCACCGCGAGCCGGCCCTGGGCGATAGTCCGCTCCCCATCCTCGGACAGCTCGTAAGCCAGCACCGCATCCTTCATCCGGCCGGGATTACGGCAGTCGATACTGAAGGTGACGGTGTCGCCCAGGCTGTAGAGATAGTCCGGCCGGTCGGGCTTGACTGTCAGGCTCAACTGTTCGGCGGCGGGGGTTGACCCGGCCGAAGTCAGGAAGAAAAGGCAGATTGCTGCTAAAATCGCGTTAAGCTTCATCGTTCCTCCGGTAATTAATTCTTCCCCGCAGCAAGCGGCGAGGTATCATAAGGTATTACTCGATCAATTCCGGCCCCGCCTCACGGGCGAACCTTGTGTTCGCCCCTACGGCAAATCCTGACACCCCACGGGTGGATAAGGGGTACCGCCCGGTACGAGGGTCGGGTGGGGCAGCCGTGCCGCATCTGTGACACCAGCGATTCTGAATCACGGATTACACGGATTGAATACGGATGTCACGGATCCCCCCCGCAGCCCACCGGGCGGACACAGGGGTCC
>JAZDIG010000373.1:0-5531 GCA_043805105.1 Candidatus Glassiibacteriota bacterium
CTAATTTGTTGCGGCACAAGTATCTTCCGGAGGTGAACGATGCGTGGGCGCGTAAAATGGTACAACGACGTGAAAGGCTACGGATTCATCCAGCAGGAGGACGGCGTGGACGTCTTCGTCCATTATTCCGTTATCGAAGTCGAGGGGTACCGCGCACTGGTCGACGCTCAGGAAGTCGAATACGAATACAACGAAGGACCGCGCGGCCGGCAGGCCACGAAAGTGGTGCCTTTGTAAATATCAGAAGAAGAGAATTTTACCTTCGACCCCGGTTTGTCCAAAGCCGGGGTTTTTCTTTTCACTCCACCTGCACACTGGCGCGGCCCGCCGACAACCAGAACAGGGAGATACAGACCATCATCAGGCCAAGTCCCGAGCAGACGGGCCCGATTCCGAACGCCGGGACCGCGAAAACTCCCGGAATTATTGCCCCGGTCATGGCTCCCAGGTGGTCTGCGCAATCGAGCGCAGCAGCGGTGCGGCCGATACCATCGGCGGTCACCCGCCGGTTATGCAGAGCGGCGGCCCAGGGGAAAAGCACCCCACAGAACAGCCCGACCAGGGCCACTCCCGCGTAGAAAACAAGCTGGGCCAGCCAGTTACCCAGCGTTCCCCAGTTATCGTACAATGGTTCGGCCAGTCCGACCATCAGGGCCGGCACGGTCACTGCCAGGGCAATCAGAAAGGCGAGCAGCGAAACGGCTCCCGGCAGCGCCGCTGCGGCCGGGATCTTTTTAGAGGCCCACCAGCTCCCGGCCGCCATGGCCGCCATGTAGGCGGCGCTGATCATGGCGACCTGGTAGAAAATCCCGCCGAAAACGATCTGGCAGACGTAGATCAGCGAGACCACGGCCCCCATCGAGGCGATCCCGGCAGTCAGGACAGTCAATTCGGCGGCGCGGACCAACAGCGTTGATGGGCTTCGGCCGAACGGAGAAACCCAGAGCAGGCAAAGAACCACGGTCACGATCAGGGCCGGTAGAAATGATACGCTCCTGGAATTCAATTTCCCGCAATAGTCGAGAAGCCGCTCCACAAGACCGGCGCGTCCTGTCTCACGCTGAGAAACTCCGGTCAGATGGGCCCAGAGCCGGATATTTTGAAACCAGGCTTCCGGAGTGGAATCGGTATGTGGGGGGACTTCCAGGCTTCTTTCTTCCAGGATGGTCCTCGTTTTGCCTATCCTTTCCTGGTCGTAAAAAGGATAAACGAGGTACCGTTCGAGAAGCGGGACCCGGCCTTCGTACCGAGTTAGTCTTTTCAGCAGGAGGCCGAGGTTCTCGGTGACGACCGAGTCGGTCTGGGCTGCGAAAAGGTAGAGGCTGTTCGAGCCGACAGCCAGGGCCACGTGCCGGAACGAGCTGGTGAGAGAATTCCAGACCGCGGCAGCCTGGTCGCGCTGAGCCGGGAGCATGGTAGTGGCGGCGGTGGGCAGCCTCAGCGCCAGCAGGCCGCCCGCCGGGCCAAGGGCCCGGCGGGCCAGCCGGAAGAAGCCCGGCGTGTAGTAGCGGGAGGCGTTCATCTGCGCGGGACCGTCCAGGTTCAGCCAGATCACGTCCCAGCCGGCTGGCCCGTGCCCCGGCGCCTCCGGCGCGGGGCGCGGGCGGCCCAGCCAGCTCCGGCCGTCGGCGCAGATATAACGGTAGGCGTTGCTGTGCAGCCCGGCCTCGAGTTGGCTCGGAAGATACTCGGTGAAACGTCTTTCGAACTCCGCGTCCGGATGAACCGCGGTCACCCAGCTAACTCCGGCCGCCAGCAGGGCCTGGGCCGCTCCCCCGGCGCAGGAGCCTACCACCAGGACACTTTCGGGAGATGGATGCTGGCTCAGCAGCAGTGAGACCTCGGTCGCCGAATTGTATTCGTCGGGGAAATTCGCCGAGGGACTGCCGTTGTCGTACAGGGTGAACTGGCCGGATAATTCTCCCACTATCAGGCAGCGGTAGCGGGTCCAGTCGAAAGCGAGGAGCCGTCCCGGTGCGCCGAGCCCCTGCCAGTAGAGGCGGGACTGCCAGCCGCCGATTGCAGGGATGAGCAGGCCGATCGCAATCACCGAAGCGATAAAAAACGAGCGGAAGACGACTGACAATCTGCCTTCCAGGACAAAAAGCGCGGCCACTGCCGGCAGGCTTGCGGCCACTGCCACTGCCGCGGCCTGGGAAATCCTGCCGGCCAGGAGAAAAGTATAGACCACGCCCGCAACAAACGCCCCGGCCGCCTCGGCTGCCCAGATCCCGCCGATGAAGAAACCGGTCGGCTCCCCGGCGGCGATGTCGTCGCGGCCGGCCAATGCCGACAGCAGCGGAAAGGAGAATCCGGCCAGAAAGGGGAAAGGCAGACAGGCCAGTGCGCAGTGGCTGAAAAGATCGGTCAGCGGGACGAGCTGGCCGGCGGGGACGCCCACAAGCTGACGGACCGCCGATAAGTAAAGGACGCCGGCAATTCCCGCCGGCAGGGCCAGCCAGGAGGCTGCGGCCACCAGAGCCGCCCTGGCTCCGGTCCTGGAGGAGGCGACTCCGCCAAGGGCCGCACCCACCGCGATCCAGGCCAGCCAGGCGCCGAGCGCGGCGCCCACGGCCAGGGTCCCGCCCGCGGCGGCGGCCATCACCGCCCGCAATAGCTCGGTTTGCACCACCAGCGCCGCCGCCCCGAACGAAGCAGCCAGCAAGTTGATTCTATTTCTGTAGGATGACAACCGCAGCATGTCAATTCGTACACTTGAGACAGGATCGCCTCATATAAAGGAACTATCTCTATCAAAGAAGGCGCCGTTGATTTTCTCTTGGGCGAACGGCCTGGCCGGCCGCGGCCTGCCGATCGGTAAGAGGGAAGGCTGCTTGCTTATGTCCGGCGAAGCGAAAATGCGCTCCACGCCGCCGGTGCTGCAAGTCCTTAAATTTCAGTGAGATATATCCAGTCTAATCCTCCGCAAACAACCATCTCGTTGTCCCCTAACAGATTAACCGAAAGCTCGTAAATTAGCCCGCTTCATTTAAAGATATTTATTCAACGCTGTGGAAACTTCTGTGGATAACTCTGTGCACATCCGCGTAACCAGCTATTCTGCCAGAGACTGCGGCGGCCGGTCCAAGATCTCTTCCTTCTGCCTGTCCCAGTACATCTTCTTCCCCTCGCGGTAGGCCCGCGTGGCCATCACCACCGCCACCGAATGGGCGAAACCGGACTCGATACTGCCATTGGGCGTTTTGCGGTCGCGCAGGCATTTGAGCCAGTTGTCGGTGTGCAGGCACAGGTTGTCTTCCTGGTGGACCGGCGGGACCTCTTTTTCCCGTCCAGGCAGGGTCACCAGCTCCGGCTTGGGGTCCTGCTTGAACCCGCGGTCGAACACCACGTTCGAATCCCAACCGCTCCTTTTTTCCGGGAGGAAATACCAGCGCGGGCTGCCCTCTCCTCCCGGGCTGTATAGCGTTCCCTCGGTGCCGCGGATCACCGTGTGGTCGCCGTAGGAGTTGCCGTAGGAGGAGCTGTAGCTGTAGAGCACTTCTTTTTCCCTGAAAGCGGACAGGCACTGGAAGGTGTCCGGATTCTCGCGCACGTCGTGCCAGGCGAAAATTCCGCCGTCGGCCACGGTGTCGTCCGGGATAAAACAATCCAGGTAGAAATGGGCCAGTCCCGAACCGTGGCTGTACCACTGGTCGGTGATACCGCCCGAGAAGTCCTTGTAGATCCGGAACTCGAAGTAGACCCGGGGATCGAAAGGCCGCCAGGGCCGGCCCAACAGCCATCTCTCCCAGTCGGTGTCCTCCTCGCGGATGGCCGCGATATCCGGGTCCTTGGGGACGTGCCAGCGCGGGCCATTGTAGTTCCAGCTCTGCTCGATCTTGGTGATCTTGCCCAGCTTGCCGCTGCGGATGATCTCGCGCACCTGCTGCTGGTACGGATCGCTCAGCCACTGCGAACCCATCTGCGCGACCCGGCCGGTCTCAACTACGGCGGCGCGGGCCAGCTTGGCATCTTCCAGCGTGTTGGCCATCGGCTTTTCACAGTAGACATCCTTGCCCGCCCGGACGACCTCGGCCAGGAGGCGCGCATGCTGATGGTCGCCGGTGGCGATCATCACCGCATCCAGGTCCTTGTCGGCCAGTATCTCCTCGGAATACTTATACGTCTTCGGCCGGCTGCCGAAAAGTCTCTGCGTGTCGGCTGCGGCCTTTTCGCGGTTGACCGACCAGATGTCGCAGACACTACGCAGGTCAAAATTCGGGTCGAACGAGTCGCGGGTGGCTTTCAGCATCTCGCGATGCCCGAAAGCCCGGTCGCTGCAGCCGATATGGCCGATCTGGATCCGGTCGTTGGCGCCCACGATCCGGCTGTAGCTTCTGGCAGTCGTGGCCAGCACCGCAGCGCCTGCGGCTGCCGCGGCGGTCCTGCCGATAAAGTCCCGGCGGGTCAGCTTGCGCCCCGTCTGGGCCGCTTTGTCCTGGTTGTTATCCATCTGAACCTCCAGCAAAAGGTTATTTGTGAGCGAGCCCAGATCGTTTCTATTTTTTCAGCCAGCGGTCGAGAAACTCATAGGCCTGCTGTCTGACTTCCGGCGGAAAGTCGTGGTCGCCGTCGCGGTAAACCCGCACGAACCTGTCCCCGGCGCCCAGGATTTCGTAGAGCCGGGCCACCTGCTCCAGCGGCGTTGACACGGCCCAGAAGTCCGGGAAGATGTGGTCCTGACGGGCCGAATAGTTGAAAAAGGGCCGGGGCGCGCATAATGATAACACTTCATGCATATCGCAGGGCACGATCCCGGAGCGCAGGTAATCGCGCAAGGCCGGGAAATGGACGAACCAGCTGGCCCGGGCAAAGCGGAAGGGGCTGGCCGAACTGCCCACGGCGACGAAGCCGCAGGAAGAGACTGCCGCCTTGACCCGGGCGTCGAATGCCTGGTGGAAAAAAGCGTTGTAGCCGCCCAGCGAATGGCCGATCACACCGATCCGGCTCGTATCCACCTCGGCGCGCGCGGCCAGGAAGTCGATGGCCCGCCGATGGTCGTGGAGCATCTTGCCCATCGCCGACCAGCGGGAGAAGCGCCGGTCGAACTCGCCGGTGTCAAAATAGTCCTGGCCGTAAACTCTTCGGCCGGCGGTGATCTCATCGATTGCGAGCACTACGTAGCCCCGGCGGGTGAGTTCCAGCCCGTAATCGCGGTTCGGTCTCGCCCGTTCGATCCCCACCGTCACTTTCGCCCCCGCCTCGATCGTGGAATGCAGGGCAAGGATCGCCGGCGCGGGCGAACCGGCGGCCGCACCGTCCGGAACCAGCAGCCAGCCGAAGATCTCGTCCCCGCTGCCGCTGTTGAAACTCACCGCCAGTTCCCGGTAGCCTTCGCGCCGTACTTCGCCGGTTATCCGGGGGTCGAGTTCACCGGTGAGCGGGGGCGTCTCCCCCAGGAGCGTGCGGGCCCGGCGCTCCACCGAGGGCCGTTTGCGCCACCAGCCCTCCGGCGTAGTGATTAAAGTCTTCACCACCGGCCCGCCGCTCGTCTCATTGGCCGGCAGGTAGTCCACCAGCAGGTCGGCCAG
>JAZDIG010000374.1:0-7225 GCA_043805105.1 Candidatus Glassiibacteriota bacterium
CCTTGCCCTTCCGGCGCACAGGAGCTCTGCGGTCGTTTCTCCCCGGCCTGGTAAGTCCGCCTCGAATGTTTCCCCTCCCGGAAGAGTCCGCTGACTTGCTGCCATAAGAGGAAAAAAATGCCGACTATTTGCGGAAAATTATTTTAATATCCTTGAAAATAATGCCTGATTTTTATTTTCAGATTGTAAGCGGGCTTTCGATATGATTCATAACACATTGAAAATAAGTAAGTTATAAGATATGTGAATTTGGTGGCATGTATGTTGCCCAGAATTCGCGGCGGTGAAGAATAGATTTTTTTAATTCCAGCTGACATTAATCTGCCTGGTTTAAGGGATTGAACCATTAATCTCAAGGAGTGGAGCCATGCTTCAACGATCCCGTCTGGTGATTTACGCCGTAATCGCCGCCTGTGCGCTGTCCTGGGCCGGTCGGGCCCGGGCGCAGAATACGGCTCCGGTTCCCACCACGTTCTCTATTATCTCTCCGGATGATGGAAACGCGGCCTCGCTGATCAACAGCGACTACAAGGGCCTGGCCGGCACCGCCAATACCCGGATCTTTTACGGGGGCGATTTCGCCTACACCGGCGATGATAACGCTAAAGGCTTCAATGGTTTCCAGGTGACCGGCGATCCGGAAGTGACGCGCAAGGCCCGGGGCAACAAGAACCGCAGCCGCCTGACTCTCGGCGGGATGGAGGGCGGTCTCGACCCCACTTATCCCGCTGAAGGTTACAGCTACGTGACCAACCTCGGCTCTTTCGTCGGCACCGCCACCAGCTACGACTACGACGACATCGGGGCCTCCGGAGCGGGTACTGCCACGTTCCCGGATTACCAAGGCTGCAACGGGTTTATTGCCATCAACGAGGGAGATACTCTCGATCTGCAGATTTCCGGCTTCATCGATCCGAACAACAGCATTCTGGGAGGCTCCGTCGCGCAGGATGACATTTACACCGGCCGCGGCTTCAAGAGTGCGGCCGGCGACGGCATCGCCGGCAACCAGCATGATGACAACATCGTCCGCTACGAAATCCTGAACAAGCCGGCCGGCGCCACCTTTACCACCACGGGGCAGTTCCGCTGGGTGCCGAGCTTCGTGCAGGGCGACGGCGGCACGGACGACTCGCAGCACGGCGGCTACTGGTTCATCGACGCCAACATCTCCAACGGCAGTACCAGCAGCGAAACCACCCCCGGTAGTGAAGCCTTGGTCGGGCCGAAGCAGGGCGAACTGCGCGACAGCCTGTACGTGGTATACTTCAAGGCGATCGACGATTCCGGACAGGGCAACGACAATGAAATCGACAGCCTGTTCATCCTGGTCAACGACTCGCTGCCCAATCCCTCGCCCCAGTTCACCACACGCACCCTGCTGCGCAAGGATTCCCTGGGGGTGCAGGCGACCCGGACCTACAACTTCCTGGCCGGTCAGCCCGATACGCTGTTCAGCGTAGCCGAGGGCGACAGCGTGGTGATCACTTATTTCGCCCAGGACCAGGACAGCGCCCAGGGGGAGACGAACGATACGATCGCTGTCGGTATGCTCTGGAACGACAGTCTGCTGGGTGTGGCCAAGGGTGGCACCGGCTCGGCCGGTAATCTGGATGGTTTCAAACAATTCATCAAGCGCCCCGGCACGGTGGATACGCTGGTTTTCGATACGGCGTCCACTCTGGTGAGTGGCTCGGCCACCAGCTTCAAGATCAAGCTGCAGATACCGTACAACCTGGCGCGGTCCGGAGGTAAGCCGGACAGCCTGGTGGTGATGGTCAGCGACGGGTCCACGATCGTGACCGACACTTTTGCCCTGAAAGTGCGCAACACCAATCGTCCGCCGATCTGGGACCGCGATACGACCAGCAAGCCTTCCGACAGCGTGCTGGTTTACAGCTCATCGCCTGCCACGGCTCAGCCGTCCGCTATCCAGACCAATTTCGCCATCACGGTCAACAATGACCAGACCGACAGCACTTTCTTTTCGCTTTACGTATACGATCCGGACTTTCTGGCGAGCGACAGCTCCGGCCAGCCCCTGACCTTCAGCGCCGGCGGCAATCATCAGGGTACCCTTAATGTAAATACGGGCCTGAACATATTCTCGCCGAGCGTGTCCGACACCATTACCTACAATTTCACGATTACCGCCACCGATGGTTATACGGCCAGTCCCAAGTCGGCAGGGCAGGCGATCACCTTCCGGGTGGCGCCCGCGCCGAACATCACCAAGGTGACTCCGGGCTCGGGCGCGGTCAATCAGGAATTCACCATCTACGGCAGCGGTTTCGGTCTCTATGACAATAACGGCGCCGATACCAGCCGCGTGCAGTTCTACGCCACCACCAACGGCGTGCGCCAGAATATCGATGCCAACATTATCGCCTGGTCCAAGGAAAAAATCGTGGCCTCGGTGCCTTTCAACACGCCGACTTCGCCGGTAGATCTGACCTCCGGCTTCCAGGTCCCGGATACGATCATCGTGCGCAGCGCGATTTACGGAGGCTACGATACCTATCCATTCGTGGTGCTGGCAGACAATATCGGCGTGGAAAACCTCGTCATAACCAATATCACCTCCACCAGCGCGATCGTCAGTTACCGGACAAATTACACCGGTGTCGACAGCCTGGTGCTGGCGAATGCGGCCGATACCCTGGACATCCATTCGGCTAATTTCAGCCTGCCGACTTTCGTCGAATACGACGGCGGCATGTCGCAAATCAGCTCGCCGGTGCACATCTTCCAGGACGGGACCAGCAATGCGGACGGCGTCCAAGTGATCCAGCTATCCGAGCTGTCGCCGAACACCCTGTACCGGTTCTTCATCGGCTCGGCCAATGGGAATTACTTCGCCGACAGCCTGCGCAACTCAAACGGCCCCTTCGGATCCAAGAAGATCGACACGACCACGAAGGCGAATAACAAGAATCTGGATGCCTTCAGGTTCCGTACCCTGCCATCGTCGAGCGGTTCCGGCGACCTGTACACCGTGGTAGGCAAGGTTTACTACCGGAGCGGAGCGGCGACCGGCGCCAGCGTTACGCTGAAAGTCGTGAGTTTGATCAACTTCGCCGACACCTCGCTGCCGATCACCACCTCCGTGGCCAGCGACAGCACCTGGCTGCTGGACCTGGGCAACCTCCGCTCCAAGAACGGCGGCAACTACGCGCACGCGCAGGGCGACTTCCTGCTGTTCGAGTTCGATGGCGCCGAGAAGGGTTTCGAGCAGTACGATACCACCCGCGCGGCGGCAGGCGTGAGCCCGATGACGATCCGCACCATCAAGCTGCAGCCGTTCGTCAAGTATACGCTCGATCTCAAGACCGGCCTCAATCTGGTCGGCCTGCCGGTCAAGCTGAACAGGGGTCAGCCGACGACCGCCATTAAATTGTTGGATCTGATCGTGGGCGGCTCTCCCTCGCTCACTCGCTATGTGCCCGCCACCGGGACCCAGGAGACCATAGCGCGCTCCGCCCAGGGGGGGTACTACGGCGTGGACGATTTCACCTTGGGAATACAGGAAGGCTACTTCGTCAAGGTCAGCAGCAGCACGGATGTCGCGCTCGAGGGGCGCGTCTACACCAACCCTCTGCCGCTGGTCAATTTCCCCGGCCCCGGCCTGTACTTCGTCACCAATCCGGGGCAGGACAACAACGTGTTCTATTCGTGGGATGCCAGGCAGATTCTGCAGAACCTGGCCCAGGTGACCACGGTTTACCGTTTCAATAACTTGCTGCAAAGCTATGAGACCTTTACCAGAATCGGCACTACCCTCAACGGCATTAACTTCGCGTTTACGGTTGGGGAGGGATACATATTCGAGGTGAACGCAACGGGGAGCTGGAATCCGAGCGGCCCCGGCGCACTGCTGGCTTCCACCGGCGGCTCGAACGACGCTGTCGGTTCGCCGTCGATCGTGGTCGAGGTCGGTGATAAGATCGACCAGGCCGCGCCGGCCGGGGCGGCCTTGTCCAACATTTCGAGCTCCGCCGCCCTCTTCACCTGGGGCACCGGCAGCCTCGACCCCGGTCAGCTCCGCCTGAGCCTGGCCGACGGCACCGCCGAACGGATTATCCAGCCCCGGGTGAACAAGCTCGCCGGCGGCCTGAGCTATGCGCTGGTCACCGGCCTCGACCCGGACAAGAATTACGTCTACCGGCTGGAGAGCTCGGTCGGCACTCCGCTGCCGTCCGCGGTCGAAGGCAGCTTCACCACGGCCAGGGTAGGCGCCGGCATGAAGCCTTACAGCCTGTACGGCAGGCTGGAGGATGCCCGCGGCAAAGCCCTGAGCGGCATGCTGGTGCTGGTACGGCTCACCCGGGAGCAGGAGGGCCTGGTGAGCGGATACTTGAGCGCGGTGAGTGACGAGCAGGGCAACTGGGTGGTCAACCTGGCCAACCTGAAAGTGAAGCTCACCGGCGAGGTCTACGAATGGCGCGAAGGCGACCGGATCGAGCTGACCGTAACCAGCGGCGCTTACAGCGCGGTCTTCCACGCCACGGTCAAGCCTGGCAGCCCCCACAACGTGGCTCTCGACCTGGAGCGGGACGGCCAGACTGACCAGAACGCCCAGGACAAGGCGCCGGTGTCCGCTGCTCTACCCAAGGCGTACACTCTGAGCCAGAACTTCCCGAACCCGTTCAATCCCTCGACCACTATCCAGTTCTCGATTCCCGAGGGCGGATCTCAGGTGCACGTCAGACTCGACGTCTTCAATCTCCGGGGACAGGTCGTGGCCACCCTGGTGGACCGCGTCGCGGATGCCGGCGAATACCGCATCCAGTGGGACGGCACCGACATTGCCGGCAGGCGCGTCCCCAGCGGCGTCTACTTCTACCGCCTGACCACTCCGGAGTACAAGGCAACGCGCAAGATGGTCATTCTTAAATGATCCAGGCTGGATTGGGGGATTCGCCTTAAGTCTTGCGTCGCGGAAGGGCGCCAGGCACAGCGTGCCGGCGCCCTTTTTATCTTGCCGCGGCAAAAAATTCCACGTAGTTTGCCGGCCCGGCCGCCGGCCTGGTCAGATAGGAAAATATTGTTACCTGCCAGGTAACAATCCGGCTGCTTAACTTATGGATTTTCAAAGGAATTAACGAATAATTCCACTGGTATACATATTGCAGGATTACGAGTGAAAGCTGGTAAATATCCGAGCCGGAAATTAAAATATAAGAGAAGGATACTGCTATGAAATGGAAAGAACCGGTGACCGCTTTAATGGCTGTCGTGCTGGGGGTCTTACCAGCGCTCGCTCAGCAGCAATCGACCGTACAAATGAAACACCTGTCGGTGAGTAATCTCTCGATCAGCTCGGCGGTCGTCTCCTGGGTCACCGATAAGACGACTACGAGCAACCGGGTGGAGATAATCAGCCCGGACACGACCCTGGTGTTCGAGGACAGCTATAAATCCGCTACTTATATCCATCTCGTGACAGTTACCGGTCTGGCGCCCGGAAATGATTACAAGTATCGCATCCTCAGCGGTGACCAGACCTGGGACGATGGCGGTAAACTGTACTCGATAACGACCTTCGGTTCATTTGATCCCTCGCCGCCTCTGCCAAGAACGGTTTTCGGCAAGCTGACCGATATGTGGGACAAACCGATCCAGCGTGCGCTCGTCCACCTGAGGGTGCGGACAGAGGGATTACCGGCATCGCTGCCCAAGGCAATCCTCACCGACGAGAACGGCAATTGGACTACCACCTGGGGTGATTTCAGGACAGACGATGGCGCAAAATACGAAGAGAATTCGGGAGACGCCGTGATCCTCGAATTCATCCCCAATTACTGGAGCTTCGCCGCGGACAGCTCGCACGTCCTGCCGCTCTCGAGTCCCGGTTCGCTTGGAACGAAAACGATCAACCTGGTCGATCCGAACACGGCCACTCCGGGCGATATCGATGGCAACGGCGCGATCAACATCTTCGATCTGCTCGACCTGCTGAAGATTATCAGCGGCAAAATGACGCCGGCCGACAGCCGGCAGTTCGCCTCCTCCGACCTGGACACCAGCGGCAATATCAACATTTTCGACCTGCTGGTCCTGCTCGGCAAGCTCAAGTCGCGCAGCCAGGCTTGAAAAAATCGTTTCCGAGGTGATTGAGATATGCCGTGTCTTAAGTTCCCCGGATGTTTGAGAATCACGGCCCTTGCCGCTCTGCTGCTCCTGCCGGTCCAGGCTTTTCTGTTCGCCCAGGATGAGCCGCTGACCATTACCGACATCCAGCTCTCCAACTACGGCGGCAACAACTACGTGGTGACCTGGCGGACCAACCAGCCCACCAACCAGAACGAACTGTTGCTGGGTAAGAGCCCGGGCCAGCTGAGCACCGTGCTCAAGGACAGCCTGGCGGCGCCGACCCAGATCCATTTCGTCCAGGTCAGCTTCCTGGACATCAACACCACCTATTTCTACAAGGTGCGTTCGGATGGCCTCGAGAAGGCGGCAAGCCCCACCGGCGTGGATTCGATCCGCACCGTCCAGCAAACCCTGATCGACCCCGGGGCGATTCTCGAAGGCAATGTGGTCAACGCCATCACCCGCAAGCCCATTCAGAACATAATCGTCCGGTCGTTTTTCCGCTGGAAGCGCCAGGTGGGGAGCGTCACCCAGGTGGACAGCACCATGTGGTACGCCGTGCTCACCAACCAGGACGGCAAGTTCTCGATGAACATCGCTAATTACCGGCGCTACGGCGGCGGCAAGCCCAGCTATTTCCCCGGACAGACTTATCTTCATCTCTGGATCCTGGGATTCGGCAAGGAGGAGGTGCGCGACAGCGTGCTTCTCTCCGTGCAGAATGAGCTGGGCCGCTTCCAGCTTCTGAACACTTATGAAATTATCGACCCCAGGTTCAGGGCCAACCGGGGAAGAATCACCACGACCGGGCCGGTGCTGTCCAACGGCAGAAGCGCCTCCGTGGTCACCGTGACCGTGCTGGACATCGATGACAAGCCGATCAGCGGCGTGGACATCCGGCTGAACGCCACACCGGACCGCGGTGTGAGAATCCGCCAGCCGCAGGTTCCCACCAATGCCAGGGGGCAGACCTGGGGCCTGGTTTATTCCGCTGTTTCGGAGATCAAAACCGTCCGGGCGCGCAACTACTCCGCGCCGGACAGCACGGAGCTGGACACCCTCGCCGATATCGAGTTCATTCCCGAGCTCAATGCGCCCCTGGCCCGGGATACCGTGCCGCCCTTCATCTATT
>JAZDIG010000375.1:0-9210 GCA_043805105.1 Candidatus Glassiibacteriota bacterium
ATCGAAAAATATACTGTCTGACGCTTGCCGTAATCTTTGTCTTACTTTTCATGTCCGGCTTCGGCCTGGGTTCAGCTCAGTTATGGGCCGGGCAAACGCTCATCCCGATACGAGGAGCCGCCGCCATGTACAAGCCTGCCGTCGTCCTGTTTTCGCTTCTCCTGGCTTTCGCCTCGGCCGCAGCCGGGGAGGAGCCGTTCAGCGGGCTCAACGTCAACCTGAGCAACCTCTTCCGGCTGTCGGACGCCAAGACCCGCTCGATCAGTCCCGAAAACTTTACCGGCGAAAAAGGCAAGGGCGGGATGGCCAGCGAGGGGACTAATGCCAATGCCGCCCGCGACCTGGGAGTGGGCTGGAAGATAAGCCCCTCGGTGAGGGTCAAGGCCGGGGAAACTTTCACCCTGGGCGAGATCGAGGGGCCGGGGGCGATCCAGCACATCTGGATGACCGTCACCGGCCACTGGCGCTTCTCCATCCTGAGAATCTACTGGGACGGCGAAAAAGAGCCGTCCGTGGAATGCCCGGTCGGGGATTTCTTCGCCAGCGGCTGGGGCGGCTACGCCCAGATCAACTCCCTGCCGGTCTGCGTCAACCCGGGGAGCGCGTTCAACTGCTACTGGGTCATGCCATTCCGCAAGCACGCCCGGCTCACCTTCGAAAACCTCGACAGCCAGGACGTCACGGTCTACTACCAGATCGACTACACCCTCACCGCTGTCCCCGCGGACGCCGCCTATCTGCATGCCCAGTTCCGCCGGGTCAACCCGCTGCCCTACAAGCAGGTCTATACCATCCTGGACGGAGTGAAAGGCCAGGGCCAATACGTGGGCACCTACCTGTGTTGGGGCGTGAACAACACCGGCTGGTGGGGCGAAGGCGAAATCAAGTTCTACCTGGACGGCGACAGGGACTGGCCCACGATCTGCGGCACGGGCACGGAAGATTACTTCTGCGGGTCGTACAACTTCGAAAACCAGAAGACCCGCCAGTACCAGGAATTCAGCACTCCCTACACCGGGATGCCGCAAGTGATCCGGCCGGACGGGATCTACGAGAGCCAGCAGCGTTTCGGGCTGTACCGCTGGCATATCCCCGACCCGATCCGCTTCGCCAGGGACCTGCAAGTGACGATCCAGGCCCTGGGCTGGCGCCGGGACCGGACCTACCTGCCGCTGCAGGACGATATCGCCAGCGTGGCCTACTGGTATCAGGCCGAACCGCACGCCGCCTTCCCGAAGCTGCCGGCCAGGGAGTTTCTCGAGGTGCGCTGAAGGGGTTGCGCGCTCCGGCGGGATGAACCAGCCGGGAGGATTCTTTCCGTTATGATAATCCGTAATATCAGAATCGACGATTTTTTCCGGTTCAACCGGATGGACTGGTCGCCCCTGCCGAAAGAGCGTGACTCGATTTACGTCATTATCTGCGCTAACCACGCCGAATGCTCGTTTATCGCCGAGGAGGAAGGCGAGTTCCTGGGGGTGCTGCTGGCCACCCGCAGCGCAGATGGCGGGGCGGTGTACTGCAACCATCTGCTGGTAGCTGAAAAAGCGCGCCAAAAAGGGGTGGGCGGCCGGCTGATCGAGCGGTTCGAAACCTACGCGACCCGGGCCGGAATCGGGACGATCTGGTTCCACTGCCAGGACGAAACCGTGGAGTACTACCAGGCGAAGGGCTACCGGGAGAGCTATGAGTTGTTCCCGGTACTGAAAGACTACCTGCGCGAAACCAAGAAGGTCCATACCATGGTCAAGCACCTGAGGCCCGGCGTCTGACCTGAAGCCGCCGCCTCGGACCGGAGCGGGCGATACCTGGTAAAATTACCATTTACTAATATGGGGAATTCGTTATATTCGAGGTTTCGGCTGCACTTGCAAGGCCTGTCCTGATACCATTTGTCCTGTCAGACCGGTATGACTGAACCGGTGAACGACCGCCTTCGTGTTAAACGGGTCAATTATCCACAAACAGTATTTACCATCCCGGCAGGAGGGGACCATCATGGATAAAAACACGGGCAAGAACAAGTCGCGCAGGGAGTTTATCCGCACCGGCACGCTGGCCGCGGCCGGAGCGCTGGCCGGTTTTTCGATCGTGCGCAGCTACGGCCAGAATAACGACCCGATCAAGGTGGGAGTGATCGGCTGCGGCGGCCGCGGCACAGGCGCGGCTGAAAACTGCCTCACCTCATCGCCAAACGTCCGGCTGGTGGCCCTGGCCGACCTCTACAAGGACCATCTCGACAAGTGCCTGAACAACCTCAAGGACCCCAATCGCGAGGGCGGCAAGCTCGAAGGCATCGAGGTGAAGCCGGATCGCTGCTTCGTGGGGTTCGATGCTTACCAGAAACTTCTCGCCACCGATGTTGACCTGGTGATCCTGGCCACACCACCGGGCTTCCGGCCGATTCACTTCGAAGCGACCGTGAATGCCGGCAAGCATATCTTCACCGAAAAGCCGGTGGCCGTGGACCCGGTGGGAATCCGCCGGTTCCTGGCCGCGGGCGAGCTGTCCAAGCAGAAGGGCCTGGCAGTGGTGGCCGGCACCCAGCGCCGCCACGACCCGGCTTACCAGGAGTGGGTCAAGCGCATCCAGGACGGAGCCGTCGGGGAAGTGGTCAGCGCCCGCGCCTACTGGAACGGCGGTTCCCTCTGGAGCTTCGAACGTCAGGCGAACTGGAGCGACATGGAGTGGCAGACCCGCAACTGGTACTACTTCGACTGGATCTGCGGCGACCACATTGTCGAACAGCACGTACACAACCTGGACGTGATCAACTGGGTGATGAATTCCCATCCGGTCAAGGCGCTCGGCACCGGCGGCCGCCAGGTGCGTACCGCGCCGCTGTTCGGCAACATCTGGGACCACTTCGTGATCGATTACGAATACGAAAACGGCGTGCACATGCTGAGCTCGTGCCGGCATTGGGAGAATTGCGACCGGCTGATCGCTGAATTCATCCACGGCCCCCAGGGCGTGGCGGAAACGACCGGCTCCCGTAACGTGATCCGGGGCGCGAACCGCTGGGCTTACCGCGGAGAGCAGATCAATCCGTACGTGCAGGAACACACCGACCTGATCAAGAGTATCCGCAGCGGCAAGCCGCTAAATGAGTCCCAGAGCGTGGCCTGGTCGACGATGACCGCGATCATGGGACGTCATTCGGCTTACACCGGCAAGGAAGTGACCTGGGACCAGATGATGGCCTCGACGCTGGACTATTCTCCTCCCAAGTACGAGTTCGGGCCGGTGCCGATGCGGCCGGTGCCGATGCCCGGACAACAGCCGGCCTGAACGGCCCCGGGAAAAGCTGTTTCCAACCGAAGCGTACCTCATGCTGGAGAACGGAACATGAAAGTAACCGATAACGAGTCCAGACAGAACCGCCGGGCTTTCATCCGGACCGGCGCAGTTGCGGCGGCCGGGGCGCTGGCGGGCATTGCAGTGGTGAAAAACGCCTGGGGCCAGAATGCCGACCTGATCCGGGTGGGCCTGGTGGGCTGCGGCGGCCGGGGCACGGGCGCGGCCGAAAACGTTCTCGGCTCTGCACCCAACGTCAAGCTGGTCGCAGTGGCGGACCTGTTCGCCGACCAGGCGGAGAAATGCCTCAAAACGCTGACCGACCCGAACCGTGACGGCGGCCCCCTGAAAGGAGTGGAAGTCGGGCGCGACCGGATTTTCACCGGTTTCGACGCCTACAGTAAGCTCCTGGCCGCCGATGTCGACCTGGTGATTCTGGCCACGCCGCCGGGTTTCCGGCCGCTTCAGTTCGAGGCCTGCGTGGCGGCAGGCAAGCACGTTTTCGCCGAAAAGCCGATGGCGGTGGACCCGGTGGGCGCGCGCCGGTTCATGGAAGCCGGCCGCAACTCCGTGGCCAAGGGCCTGGGGATGGTGGCCGGCACTCAGCGCCGCCACGACCCGGCCTACGTCGAGCTGATGAAGCGGGTGCACGGCGGCGAGATCGGCCAGATCATCTCCACCCGCGCCTACTGGTGCCAGCACTACCTCTGGAAGCGAGACCGTCAGCCGGGCTGGAACGATGTCGAATTTCAGATCCGCAACTGGAACTATTTCGACTGGGTCTCCGGCGACCACATCGTCGAACAGCACATCCACAACCTGGACGTGATCAACTGGGCGATGGAGACCCACCCGGTCAAAGCGATCGGCACCGGCGGCCGGCAGGTGCGGATCGAGGAAGTCTACGGCAACGTCTTCGACCACTTTTCAGTCGATTTCGAATACGAAAACGGCGTGCATCTCTTTTCAATGTGCCGCCAGCAGGAGGGCACCGACATCCGGATCGGCGAGTTCGTGCGCGGGGAAAAGGGAGAGGCCCAATCATCGGACCGGACCATTATCCGCGGCGCGGCCAACTGGATGTACCGGGGGCCCAAGGTCAATCCCTACGTGCAGGAACATACCGACCTGATCGAGAGTATCCGCAAGGGCAAGCCGATCAACGAGGCGCAGGCCGTGGCCGAATCGACCATGACCGCGATCATGGGCCGCACGTCCGCCTATACGGGCAAGGAAGTGACCTGGGAGGAAATGATGGCCTCCACCCTGGATTTTTCGCCGCCCGCATACAAATTCGGACCGCTGCCGGTGCGTCCCGTTCCCAAACCGGGGCAGCCGGCCTGAACTTCAAACCGGAGACCCTCGAGCTGCGGCCGGCACTGAAGAACTGGTCAAGGGGCCGTAAGACAGGGGATTACAGAAACAGCAACTGGCAAAAGGAACCGCGATGAAGGGAGTCAGACTGACGGTGCTGGCCGCATTGGCCGGAGTGTGGCTGGCAGGCTGCGGGAAAGAGGAAGTCAAGACCCCGCCGGAAAACTACACGGTGAAAATTCCCGGCAGCGAAATCGAGTTCGAAATGGTTTATGTCCCGGGAGGGGAGTTCGTGATGGGCAGCCCGGAGGACGAACCGAAACGGGGAGAGGACGAGGGACCTCAGCGTAAAGTGAGAGTCAAACCGTACTGGATCGGCAAGACGGAGGTGACCTGGGAGATGTACGAACAGTACGCCTTCGTCAAAGACCCCCTCATGCTCGATGCAATCTCGATCGCCTCGCCCAAGATTAACCTCGACTACGGCCTCAAATTCTGGAGCTGGCTCAAGCTGCAGAGCAAGCTGTCGTACAACGAACAACTGGACGCGATCAGCAAGCCTTCGCCCTACTACGGCGACTACTACCACGGCATGGGCCGGGGCAGGAAGCCGGCAATCGGTGTGAGCCGGCTCAACGCGCGGGTTTACTGCGAATGGCTGACTAAAAAGACCGGCCAGCACTACCGGCTCCCCACCGAGGCCGAATGGGAATACGCCGCCCGGGCGGGCAGCCGGACGACCTATCCATTCGGGGACGACCAGAGCCAACTCAAGGAATACGCCTGGTACGAAGCCGACAGCGACTTCGAAACCATGGAAGTCGGCACCCGCAAGCCCAATGCCTGGGGCATCCACGACATGCTGGGCAACGTCTGGGAGTTCTGTTTCGACTACTATGACCCGGACTATCTCAAGAAGCTCAAGGCGGAGAAAGTCAATGTCGGGCCCGAGGGCCCAGCGGAGAGCCGGGAAGTGAAAGCGAGCCTGCGCGGCGGGAGCTGGGACGATTTCCCCGAGGAGCTGCGGCCGGCCAACCGCATGGAGCAGCTCGACTGGTGGAACGAGCGCGACCCGCAGCGGCCGCGCGGCGCCTGGTGGCTGGTGGACGGCAACGTAGTGGGATTCCGGCTGGCCCGGTCGGCGGAGTGAGCCGGAGTTTGCTTTAAATGATCGACTAAAAACACATGGAATATAAAAACCGCAGTGGGCCGCGGCCCACTGCGGTTTTTTATCTTTAGGTATGACAATCACTCAATGGCAGGATTAATAAAAATTTCGTTTAATATGGGAATACGATTAATTTGCAGGAACTGAAATCTGATTGTAAAGGAAATAAAAGAGCATTGAATTAAACTATATGACACTATAATTATTGCACATATATATAGCTCACTTCAGAACTAATCATCAAATATTTTCAAATGATTTTTTACTGTAGGAAATATTCCAAACAGGCATACCCCCATTTGTAAGTGTCAACTGGAATCGTAGCGGTATATCAGAGTTTCTTTGTATCAATGGAATCTCTGTCACATTAATACCAGCTGGCATTCGTGCCGCCAAACAATGAGCAGTGACTTCCTCAACAAAGCAAGCAAGACGGTCCATAACCATTCTTACAAATTCGGAAACATTCATTCCTGAGATTATAGGTTCACTGGCTTGAATTTTCCCCGATACCTCAATATACCTTACTTTGGGTAATATCCATCCTTCATGCTCGATAGCATTACGGATGTTAGTTAATTCCTCTGACCACTTGCGTGCATCTCTTAAATATGCAGCGAGATAGCGATCGTCTTTTTCTAGCATTTTTATCGCATCTTCAAAAGCACTTTGTTTCTTAAATAAAAATCCGATATCCTTTCCCAATACTTTAGTTACCCCCTGCATGCCCTGCTTTAATGTGCGAACTGCACTATTCAAAAATGATTCTACCTCTTTACGCAGTTCTTGGTCAATTGTCTTTTCGATATAAATTGTGTCGCCACTCAACTGCCCCACTTCTCCATTGGCCAACTTATTAAAATGGTTAGCAATTAACCGAACGATATTTTGTGATGCGCTGCGTGTATTTATTATAGTTTCCGTAACTAAGATAAATGGTTCATCGAATATTTCCCGGCTAACATGGTCGGGGAAAACCACATCTCTCAATTTTAAAAGCCCCAAATAAATACGGGCTATAAAGGGTGAATTTGTACCTTCATCCATCAATTTATGGATAGAGAACTTTGAAGGTTCCAATTTTACAGACATGTTTGACTGCCTTTGAATTTTTTGTAGCATTTGCATGAAACCTGCGTGGGTAATCGGAAGTACATATGAGATTTGGCTTTTTTCCAGATTTACTTTGCCTGCTCGCTTCAGTGCGTTCTTTCCAAGAAAGATCATTAATCCATCCAGCGGCAATTTCCCCTTGAGTAGTATTACTCCACCATCTTGCCAAGGCAGGAATTGCAGAGAGGACAATAAGTCGCCTTTCTGGTCTTCAATCAGGAATGGGCGTGGAGGAATATATCGGTCATTGTAAAACTTCTCCGGTACAGGCATTAGCTTGCCACTCAGATTGTACTGGTATCCTGTAAATGTCATCACTTCTTTTGGTGTACCTTCCAAGATTCGGTCCCAGTTAGGCGGTTTCGAGGCGGGAGAAAAGATCATGAGATGTGCCATGAGAAAAGAGCACATCTTGTTAAACGTAAACCGTCCGGTAGGTCTAATTACAATAATAACATATATAGGTGGAGAGTATCGGGCAGTGGCACCCTGAGCAGGGGGAAGAAAATCACCCGTTAAATTTTCACCTGGAAACTGGACTGCGTAGTTGATAATGCCTTTAGAGAGCATAACCACCATGTCGGTCCACTCTCGGTCTGGGTGTAATCTGTTCAATTGGTCAAGCTCTTCAGACAAAAACTCTATTGGTACAGCCGCGTCACGCGCAAATATTATTCCTAAAGTGACATTGGTTGAAGGGACACCGGGTACATTTGGTAACAGAGTTTTTTTGAGTCTTTTAGCGCAGGCAATCCGCTCATACGCAGCTCTCATTTTTTCCACATCCAAGATCTCATCGACTTCGATCACGCAAGCCACATTATCTGCATTGAAGTTGATGGGTTCCTGTGAAGGCTGTGTTTTTGAAACAGTGTAAATTAAAGTGCTAAAAATTTCCGTTTTTTGTCCTTCAGCATCTCTAATAAAGCCTTTGGCCGCCCGAAAAGGCCACACCAAAAACTGATTGAGAGTTTGGTTTAGTGCTTCTGCAAGACTGCCAGTTGTTTCAACGAGCTTTTGGCCCGCATCATAAACAACTTGTGAAATTGAAGCTTCCTTATGCAAAGTAACTGTTTCTCCAAGCATTAGTAAGTTATGTATCTGCGTATTATCACGCCTAAGCCATATTTATTGATTAATGCTAGAAATATACAACATTTCAGCGCTTTCTGTAATTCTAAGATATTGGTTTAAAATTAGCTGCTGCTTTGACTATTATTTAGATTTGTATCCCCGGCAAATGCCTGGGACTGGTAATATAGTGTTTTTGCGAAATAATTGTAAGCAGGTAAAACAATCAACTAGATTAGTATAAATGATAAAATGTCAGTGTCAAGCACAGCTTGGATTTTTTAACATTAGCAAATTAGGGACACGGTGCGCTGTATACATACTTTCTGGCAGTCTATTTTGCTCACAGCCCGGGAAACATCCCGAGGCAATGGCCGGCCGCGATGTCCCGGATGAAGGTCAGCACATCCTCCAGGCTCACTTGGCCGTCGCCGTCCCGGTCGAGCGAGGGGTCGGCTGGGTCGGAGCGGTATTTCCGGATGAAAGCCAGGACGTCGGCCACCGAAACCCGGCCGTCAGTGTTGAGGTCGCAGGTAGCGGCCGCAAGGTAGTTATCCGGCCGTGGCCCGTAATGGGGGACTGACGAGCCGGCTTCCAGGGCGCCCAGGTCGGGGCCGAGGCCGCGGAAGCCGTCGTTGACGTTGGGTATGACCAGGCCGGCGTCCACTGCCGCGCTGCCCGGACTCAGGCGAAGGTCAGCCGGCGGCCGTTCGGGGATCGCCGGGTCAGGGAATGCCGGGCCGGCGGCAAAGACCGTCATGTCCACCAGCACCGCGTGTTTCTCGCTGGTTTTCTCCCTCAGTTCCTCGATGCTGTAAGTCTTTATACTGCTCAGCTTGGCGAGAAAATCGGTGCCTTGGGTGCCGATCCCGTCGTAGTCGATATCCGAGGTCGAATCGGCATAGGGGAACTCCATGGCCCGGCCATCGCCGCTGCTGTAGCTGCCGAAACTGCCCCCGCCCTGGCCGCCCACAGCCAGGTTGTTGCGGAAATAGGCAAAGCTGGGATTGTGGATCACGCGCAGGCCGTCCCCCACCTTGACCACGGTATTGTGCAGCACCACGTCGCCCGAGCTGTAGCGGGCCAGCTTGAACGGGCAGTCGATAATGTTGTACATCACGTTGCGGATAAAGTAGGTGGGCCCGCCCAGGCTCGGCTGGCTGGAAAGCCCCATGAAACAGTTGGTCAGCCGGTTACGCATGATCCGGCAGTTGCCCATGCAGAAATCGGATTCGATACCATCGTCC
>JAZDIG010000376.1:0-16845 GCA_043805105.1 Candidatus Glassiibacteriota bacterium
ATTTCGCCTCGCCTGAGAACTAATTTTTCCACACCTGATGTTCCGGCTTAATTTTTTTCCTATTTCCTCTTGACAAGTATCCCTTTAGCAGTTTATACATAATGGGTGGTAATAAGTGGGAGTCTGTGTCAATATTTTCCAAGAGCAATCGATTCATTAATAATTTCCGTTTCTGCGGGTTCGCGATGAGACACTGGGGCCGGGTAACCAACACGCTGGACGTCAAGGGCCGAGTCAGCCTGCCGCCGCGTTTCCGCGATCCGGAGGTCAAGACCTACGTGCTCAACCGCGGCCTCGACGGCTGCCTCTACCTTTACACTCCCCAGCAGTACGTCAAGACTCTGGAGAAGATTCAGAACCTGCCCGGCAGCAAGAAAAACGCGCGTTTTTTCATGCGTGAATGGACAAAGTTCGCCACCGATGTTCAGCTCGACAAGCAGAACCGGATTCTGATCAGCCGTGAGCTCCTGGACCTCGCCGGCCTCAAAAAAGACGTGGTCTTCCAGGGAGCCAACGACCGGATCGAAATCTGGAATCCCGAGAGCCAGGATGGCTATACGAGGAAGTTCCAAGAGGAGCAGAAGCTCACATTCGAGGACATCGCCGAGATTTTCGACTAAGGAATCGCTCATAATTGTCGCAAGAATAGATAGATATACCACTGATTTAACAAGTTACCCTGGAAAAAGAATACTTTCAAGAAATAAAGCCAGTAACATGCCGCCAGAGTCTGCCTACCACACTCCGGTTCTTGCCAGGGAGGTGATCGAACTTCTGGCGCCCAGGCCAGACGGGATTTATCTCGACGGCACGGCAGGCGGCGGCGGACATGCGCGTTCCATCCTCGAGGCTTCCGCACCGGGGGGTCGGCTTTTCGCTCTCGACCGGGACGAGGACGCGGTACGGGCGGCCGGTTACGCCCTGGAGGCTTACGGAGAGAGAGTCGCGATCCGGCAGGGGAACTTCCGTGAAGCGCACGGGATTTTGGACGGGACGGCCTTCGATGGCATCCTGCTCGACCTGGGAGTCAGCTCCCATCAGCTCGACAGCACGCATCGCGGATTTTCCTGTGACCGGAACGGCCCGCTGGACATGAGGATGGACAAGACCTCCGGCGCGAGCGCCGCCGAAGTGCTCGCCCGGATCGATCAGACAGAACTGGCCCGCGCAATCCGGGAATACGGCGAAAGCCGTTTCAGCCGGAAGATAGCGCGGGAGCTGGTCCGCCGCAGGGACGAGACGCCCCTGACTGAAACGGCCCAGCTTGCGGAAGCGATCCGTTCGGCTGTCCCCCGCCAGGCCGAACGGAAAAACGTCGTTCAGGTGTTCCAGGCTCTGCGGATTCTGGTCAACGATGAGCTGGGGGCCCTGCGCGACGGCCTCGATGTCCTTTTCAGTATGCTGGTTCCCGGCGGCAGGCTTGCCGTTATTTCTTATCACAGTCTTGAAGACCGGCTCGTGAAACGCTTTTTCTCGCGTCTGACCAAATCGTGCATATGCCCGCCGCAGGCTCCGGTCTGCACCTGCGGCGGCCGGGCTGCGGCTCGGCCCCTGACCAGAAAGCCGGTGCGCCCCCAGGCTCAGGAGCTGGCGGACAATCCGCGAAGCCGCTCGGCAAAGCTGCGCGCGGTGGAAAAGATGAGCTGAAATGAATCCTTACATCGATGCCTACAAGAAACGTTCGGCGGAAATCAGAGTCCATAACCGCCGCAACTTCTTTTCCGCAGGCGTGATGGCGATCCTCTTCCTGCTGGGCCTGTCGTTTCTGTTGGTCTACAAGCACACGCTGGCTCAGCACCTGCTGATCGAGGTGCAGGAGCTGAAAAACGTGCAAAAAGACCTGGTCACGGAAAAATCGGTTCTGCTGGGTGAATGGCAGGCTTCGATGTCGCGTTCACGGATAGTCGAATACGCCCAGAGCCGGCTCGCTCTGGACTTCCCCAGTCCGGAGCGCGTCCTGTGGATCAGAGTGAAATCCGAAGGTGCAGGGATAGGGGAAGACAACGGCCGTTGAACTGATTCGGAGAGGCAGGATTTGACCCCCCGCAAGGCGAGAAACAGATTGATCGTGGTATTCACCGGCTGCTCGCTGTTTGCCGCGCTGGCGATCGGGCAGCTTTTCTGGCTCCAGGTCCTGGAGCATCAGCGGTTCCTGGCTGAAGCGGACCTCCAGCACAAACTGAAAATCGTGCTGCCTCCCAGACGCGGCGACATTCTGGATCGCAACGGCGGAGCGCTGGCCCTTTCGGCCGAGGGTCTCGACGTCTACGCCGTCCCGGAAAAGATAAAAAATCGGAAAAAAGTCAGCGCCCTGCTCGCCCGCTACCTCAAGATGCCGGAGGGCGGGATTGCCGAGCGCATTTCGCAGCGCCGGCCTTTCGTCATGCTCAGGCAGAAAGTCAACCCGGTGGAAATCCGGGAGCTGACAGATCTGGAGCTGGAGGGGATCGGCTTCATTCCATCCTCCAAGCGCTACTATCCGCACAACAACCTGGCGAGCCAGCTGATCGGCTACGTGGGCGTGGACGAAATAGGCCTGGCCGGAGTCGAGTTCGCCTGGCAGGAGTCACTCTGCGGCAAGCCGGGCTGGCTGGTGGTGCAACGGGACGCCAGGGGCAAGCCATATAATGTATTAGACTACCCCGTGGTCCGTCAGACCAACGGACTTCACATCCGGCTCACCATCGAGGCTCAGTTCCAGGAGATCGTCGAGGAAACCCTGGGCCGGGCCGTGGTCCAAAGCGGAGCTCGCAGCGGCTGCGTGGTAGCGGTCCGCCCGCAAACCGGTGAAATTCTGGCCCTGGCCAATTACCCCGGCTTCGACCTGAACCGCAAGCGCAGCTTCGGCGACCGCGATTTCCTCAACCTGGCCACCAACCTGCCCTTCGAACCGGGCTCCACGTTCAAGCCCTTCACCGCCAGCGCCCTCCTGGCCGGCGGACACGTCACCCTGGGCGACTCCGTGTTCTGCGAGAACGGCGCCTGGCAAATACGCAGCCGCACTATCCGGGACGTCCACCGCTACGGCCGGCTCAGCTTCCGCGACGTCATCGCCAAGAGCAGCAACATCGGCATGGCCAAGCTGATCCAGAGGATCGGCGGCGAAGACCTGTATCGCGTGCTGCGCGGTTTCGGTTTCGGCGCTTACACGGGGTCGGCCTTCAGCGGCGAAGACCACGGCCGGCTGAGCGTGCCCGCAAAATGGGACGGCACCACCAAGACCAGTCTGGCGATCGGCTATGCGATACTGGTGACCCCGCTGCAGATGGCGATGGCCTATGCGGCGCTGGCCAACGGCGGCGAACTGTATGAACCGGTGCTCGTCTCCGAGGTGCTCCATGAGAGCGGCCGGACGGTGGAAAGGGTCGAGCCCAGGCGGGTCCGGCGCGTGCTGCCGGAGAAGGTCGTCGAGACGCTGAAAGTCGCCCTGGTAGCGGTGGTCGACTCCGGGACTGGAACCGCCGCCGCGGTGCCGGGATTCAAGTCGGCCGGCAAGACCGGGACCAGCATGAAAGCCGATCCCGGCTCGGGCTACGGCGGCAACGGCTACATCTCTTCCTTCGGCGGCTTCTTCCCGGCCGATTCGCCGCAGATAGCGATGTACATATTGATCAACGATCCCGACTACGAACACCGCTGGGGCGGCTCCTGTGCTGCACCGGTATTCGGTGAAATCATCCGCAATACACTGCTTTCCGCCAGCACCGTCATCGACCGCGGCAAGCTGGGCCTGCCAGAACACAGCGTGCCGGCGTCGAACCTGGCCCAGTCTCCGCCGGCCGGCACACTCCGGTCGAATCCCCTGCCCTCGGAGCAGGCCCGGGCCACCGCCGCGGATTCAGGCGTCACGGCCATGCCCGCGCTCGTGGGCCTTTCCATGCGCAAGGCCCTGGCCTGTCTCACCGCACTCGGCCTGGAAGTCAAAGTAGAAGGCTCCGTGCTGGTCTCCAGCCAGGCTCCACCCGCGGGGACACCGGTCAAACGGGGCGGGACCGTCAATCTTTTCGGCCTGCCGCCTGGTGAAAACAAAAGCTCTTTCTCGCTGGCAATCAGCCGTCCACAGGGTGCCGCCGCCGGCTCCCGGCAGAACCGGGGGGAAACAAATTGAAAAGAGACACCATTACGGTAGTTCTCGTTTCCGAAAACCGCACGCCCCTGACAATCGAATTTTCCATCCGGGAACTGTTGGCGATCGTGATGCTCATTCTCACTCTGGCCGGTGGAGCCGTGTACTCGATCTTCAATTTCCGAAGCCTCAAAACCCAGCACGCTCAGCTGACCTCCACCGTGGACATGCTGGAAGCGGAGCTGGCCGAACGCGAGCAGCGGATCGCCCAGCTTCGCCAGAGCCTCGAAGCCAGCAAGGGCCTGGTGCTGCTGGTGAATCCGCCGAGCGACACGGCGCGCGTGACCGGCGACGTCCTCTCCGCTCAGCTCCGCCTTGAAAACATCCAGACCACGGTCGCCGGCAACCGGTTTTACCTGGACTTCAACCTCGTCAAGGCCCAGGACGACAGCACGCTGGCCTCCGGCTTCCTGATCGTCATCGCCGAACACACCAGCGGCGAAATCGCCAGGAACGCCACTTTCCCTGAAATCGCCCTGCAGCCCGGCCAGTCGGTGAACTTCCGCCAGGGCGACTGGTACTCGATCAAAAACTTCAAGGTGGTGCAGGCCCAGATCCAGCTCAAGGATCGGCCGGAGAACTACCCTCGTCTGAATTTCATGGTTTTCGACAGTTACGGCGGCTTAGTCATTCACTATACGAAAGCGCTCGATCGATAGCATGAAACTGAACACTACGGAAATTGTCGCCGCGCTGGGCGAAGTGTCATTCAGCGGGCTGCGGGAAGAGCTGACCTACCAGGGCGTTTCGACCGACACCCGCTCGGATTGCCGCCAGAAGCTTTTCGTGGCCCTGGTCGGCGGCAATTTCGACGGCAACGCATATCTGGATCAGGCCGTCCGGGCCGGAGCCTGGGGGGCGGTGATCGGCCCCACCTCGGCCGGACGCGAGCTTGCGCCCGGACTGCAATATTTCCGCGTTCAGGATACCCTGGGGGCGCTTCAGGCCCTGGCGGCCCAAGTGCGGCAGAAGCTGCACCTGACCAGAGCGGTGGCGGTCACCGGCTCCAACGGCAAGAGCACCACCAAGGAAATGATCGCCGCGGTGGTCTCCAGGCGCTTCAGAACGCACGCCAGTTCCGGCAATTTCAACAATCATGTGGGCGTACCCCTCACCCTGCTCGAGCTCGTGGCGGAACACGAGGTGCTGGTGGCCGAGCTGGGCGCCAACCACCGGGGCGAAATCCGCCGGCTGGCGCGCCTGGTGGCCCCGGAAACCTCGGTCATCACCAACGTCGCCCCCGCCCATCTCGAAGGCTTCGGCAGCCTGGAGGGAGTGTTGCGCGCCAAGCTCGAGCTGTTCGAGGAGACTGCGCCGGACGGCGTGTGCATCTACTGCGGCGACAACGAGCTGCTGAAAAAAAACGTACCGGGAAAGTTCCCCCATACGCTGAGTTTCGGGTTGGGCCCGGACAACGATCTGACTGCCGCGGAAGTGACTCTGGACTCCGCCGCCTGCCCCTCGTTCATCCTGGATCGTAACCTGCGGATCAGGCTGTCCCTGCCGGGACGGCATAACGTGCTGAACGCCCTGGCCGCGGCCACCGTGGGCCGGACTCTGGGTCTGACCGACCGGGAAATCGCGGAGGGCCTCGAAAGAGTCCAGCCCCTGGAGATGCGCGGCCGGATCGTGCGGATCGGCGGCCTGACCGTGCTGGACGACAGCTACAACGCCAATCCGCTTTCGATGCGCGAGGCGCTCAAGACTCTCACCGCTTTCGAACACCGAGGTCCGCGCGCCGCCGTGCTGGGCCAGATGCTGGAGCTGGGCGGCCAGGCCCGGGAGATGCACGTCGAGCTGGCCGAACACGCGGCCGGCGTCCCCCTCGACCTGGTAGTGATGGTGGGCGAGCACGCGGCCGACATGCGGCAGGCCTACCTGGACGCCGGCGGGAAAGCCGCCGCGTTCGCCGCCGCGGATGCCGATCAAGCCCACCGGGTGCTGAAAAGAGAGCTGGCCGGCGGCGAGCTGATACTGGTAAAAGCCAGCCGGGGAATCCGGCTGGAGCGTCTGATCGAAAAGCTGGAAAGCGGGCAGAAGGTGCCGGGATGAACCGCCTGCCCGTGAAACTTCATCCCTATTCTTCGCCCGGGCCCCTGGTCAAGGCGCCGGCTGCGGCGGCTGTGATCGGGGCGGGCAGAAGCGGCATCGCGGCGGCCAGGTTGTTGTTGAAGAGGGGTTACCGGGTCAGGATCACCGATTCGAGCCGTGATGAAAAGCTGGCGGAGGCATGCCGGCCCTTAATCGCACTGGGCGCTCAGGCGGACCTGGGAGAACACCGGCCGGACTTCCTGGCCGGCAGCGATTTTCTGGTCATCAGCCCGGGCATAGATGAAAGGCAGGAGCTCTTCCGGCACGAGGCGATCCGGGACATTCCGGTATTCAGTGAAGTCGAAGTGGCGTACTGGTACTGTCCGGTACCGCTGGTGGCGGTCACCGGCACCAACGGCAAGAGCACCACGGCGAGCCTGCTGGGAGACATTTTCAACGAAGGCGGCGTGCGGGCCAGAGTCGCCGGCAATATCGGCCTTGCCCTCTGCAGCGCGGTGGACGAACTGGAGGATGAACAAGTGATCGTGGCCGAAATCAGCAGCTACCAGCTTCATACCACGGAAAGCTTTCACCCGCGGGTGGGCGCGCTGCTAAACCTTTCTCCGGACCACCTCGACCGCTACGACACCGTCAATCAGTACTACGATACCAAGTTCCGCCTGTTCCGGCGGATGGATGAGGGGGACCTGGCGGTGCTCAATGCCCGCGACCCCGAGGTCACCGGGAGGGCCGCCGGGAGACTTGCCTGCGGCGTGGCCTGGTTCGGCCTGGACGAAAGCGGGCGCGCGATTGCATTCTCTGCCGGTGACTCCGTGCGGGTGCGCGCCGCCGGCGGCGGCTGGATGGAGGTAATGAAAATCACTGATATAGCGCTGAAAGGCAGGCACAACCTGGAAAACGTGCTGGCGGCCGCCTGCGCCGCCTACGCCTGTGGAGTAAGCCCGCAGGCGATCGGCCGGGCGACAGCCGCCTTTCGTGGTCTCCCCCACCGTCTCGAACCGGTGGCCAGCCATCGCGGCGTGACCTACTACAATGATTCGAAGGCCACCACGGTCGAATCGGTGAAACGGGCTCTCGAATGCTTCGACTGCCCGCTGTGGCTGATCATGGGCGGCCGTCCGAAAGGCGACCCCTTTATCGTGCTGGATGAACTGGTGAGGGAACGGGTCGAACGGATCTTCGCTATCGGCGAGGCGGCCGGCCGGATCGAACGCGAGCTGGGAAAATATACGCAAGTTGAAACGGTTACCTGCCTGGAAGAGGCGGTAGCAGGGGCAGTGCGCGCCGCCAGGGAAGGCGGCGCGGTACTGCTGAGCCCGGGCTGCGCCAGCTTCGACCAGTTCCGCGATTTCGAACAGCGCGGCGAAATGTTCAAAAAGTACGTCAGAAAGCGGATCGACGATGACGCGCAATAAGGAAAAAAGTAAAGACGTCTCGATCTACGGGATGCGGCTGATGGCGATGGCGGTGCTGATGGCGATCGCCGGGGTGGTCATGATCCTCAGTGCGACAAGTATCAGCGCCCGCGCCGAGCACCTGTCGAGTTTCGCCTACCTCTCCCGCCAGTCGATCCGGGTGGTGGCCGGGCTGATATTGATGGTTATCGCCTCGCGGATCGATTACCACCGCATCCGGCCGGTGAGTTTCCTGGCGCTGATGGTGACCCTGGTTTTCCTGGTGATCTGCCTGCTGCCCGGCACCGAGGCAATCGCGCCGGTAATCGGCGGGGCGCGCCGCTGGATTCATCTTGGAAGTTTCAGCTTCCAGCCTTCCGAGCTGGCCAAGTTCTTTCTGATCTGCTGGGCCGCGGGCTATCTGATGCGCAAGCAGGATTCGATCAACAGTTTCGTCAAAGGCTTCGTGCCTTTCGGCGTCTTCGTCGGGATTTTTTCCCTGCTGATCTTAAGCCAGCCCGACTTCAGCATGGCCGCCCTCATCGTCTTCATGGTCTTCATGGTCGGCTTCATCGGCGGTATCCGGCCCGCGCACATCCTGCTCGTGAGCCTGGTGGTGCTGCCGCTGGTGACCTACAAGTACGTGGTGAAAGTGAAATTCCGGATCGACCGGGTAACCAGCTACCGGGGAGAGGTCCCAGACAAAGACGGAATCGGTTACCAGGCCAATCAGAGCCAGATCGCCCTGGGATCGGGCGGGATCACCGGCCTGGGACTGGGCCAGAGCCGGCAGAAATACTTCTATCTGCCGGCCGCGCATACCGACTTCATCTTTTCGATTATCGGCGAAGAGCTGGGCTTCCTGGGCACCACCGCCACTATCCTCACTTACTTTCTTCTGACTCTGTTCGGGCTGAAAGTAGCCAGGGGCGCGCCGGACTACTACGGCTTCCTGCTCGCCTCCGGGCTTACGCTGATGATATTCACTACTGCTCTGATGCACGTGGCCGTGGCTTCGGGACTCACCCCGACCACCGGCCTGCCGCTGCCTTTCCTCAGCTATGGCGGCACCAACCTGGCGACCACCTTCGGCGCGGTGGGAATCCTGGACAACATCAGCCGCCACTGCGCGGAGACAGCCGCCGATGCCTAAGTACGACATGTACCGCAAGGTGAAGAAAATCCATCTGGTGGGGATCGGCGGCACGGGGATGTGCGGCATTGCCGAGATCCTTCTGGAGGACGGCTATGGCGTTACCGGCAGCGACCTGGTCAAAAGCGCCACCACCGACCGGCTGGGAAAGCTGGGCGCCAGGGTCAGCGAGGGCCACGACCCGGCCAACGTGGAAGGAGCGGACGTGGTGGTGATCAGCTCCGCGGTCATGCCGGACAACGTGGAAGTGACCGAGGCGCGCCGGAGGCTCATCCCGGTCATCCGGCGGGCCGAGATGCTGGCGGAGCTGATGCGCACCAAGTACGGGATCGCCGTGGCCGGGACCCACGGCAAGACCACCACCACTTCCATGATCGGCGGCGTGCTCGAAAGCGCGGGACTGGACCCCACGGTGATCGTGGGCGGCCGGCTACGCTCCCTGGGGCGCCACGCCAAGCGGGGCGCGAGCGAGCTGCTGGTGGCCGAGGCGGATGAGTTCGACCGCTCGTTCCTCAAGCTCTCCCCCTCCGTGGCCGTGATCACCAACATCGACACAGACCACCTCGACTGCTACGGCGACCTGGGACATATCATGGAAGCCTTCGTCGAATTCGCCAACAAGGTGCCGTTCTACGGTACGGTGGTCGCCTGTCTCGACAACCAGCCGTTGCTTTCGATCATCCCCCGCATCGAGCGCAGAATATTTACTTATGGTGAAAGCACCCAGGCCAATCTGCAGGTGGCCGGGATCGAATATGCCGGCGGCGGCTCGGCCAGCCGGCTTACCCTGGATGGTGAACCCCTGGGCGAGCTTCGGCTGCAGGTGCCGGGCCGGCACAACGTGGAAAATGCGATGGCGGCCGTGGCGGTCGGACTCGAACTGGGCGTACCCTACGAGCGGATTGCCGCAGCGCTGGCCGAATTCAAGGGAGTTCATCGCCGGGCGGAAATCAAGGGCGAGGCTGCCGGCAGGCTGGTGATCGACGATTTCGCGCACCACCCGACTGAAATCCGGGCGATCCTGGATGCCCTCAAGAAGGGCTGGGCGCGGCGGATTGTGGCCGTTTTCCAGCCGCATCTCTATTCCCGTACCCGCGACCTGGCCGCCGAATTCGGCAGCTCGTTCATGCAGAGCGATCTGCTGGTGGTGACCGACGTCTACGGCTCCCGGGAAAAACCGATCCCCGGCGTGAACGGCGAGCTGATCGCCAAGGCGGCCAGAGACCACGGGCATCGCAAGGTTATCTACTGCCCAGATAAAAACGATCTCCCGGATGCCCTGCTGGAATTGACCGCCCCGGGAGACCTGGTGGTGACTATCGGCGCGGGCGACATCTACAGATGCGGGGAGCGCCTGCTGGAACTTCTGGGAGGGCAGGGCGCTTGAACGCAGCGGTCGACAGGATCGCCCCAAGCCTGGCCGGAGTGAGCGGGCTGAGGGTGAAGGAAAACTACCCAATTTCCCGGCTCACCAGTATAGGCACCGGAGGGCTGGCGCGGGTTTTCGTGGAGGTCGAGCGGGTGAAGGCGCTCTGCCGGCTGATGAGCCTGATTGATGGGCCCTACTTCATCTTGGGCAGCGGGACCAATCTCCTGATCAGCGACCGCAATTTCCCGGGCGTGATGATACACCTGGGCACGGGCTTCCGCCGGCTTCGGCTTTCCGGTGACCGGATCGCCTGCGGGGCGGCCATCGAGCTGGCCAGGCTGGTGGAGGTGGCGATCGCCAATTCTTTCGCGGGATTCGAGGAGCTGAGCGGGGTACCGGGTTCGGTGGGAGGAGCGGCGGCGATGAACGCCGGGACCCACATCCGGGAGCTGGGCCACTTGATCGACTCCCTGGCCCTGGTGGACACCGCGGGCCGGCGCCGGAGCCTGACCAGGGAAAAACTGGTGATTGGCTACCGCGCGAGCCTGTCGCCGGTGGCGGGAGTGATAACCGGCCTGTCTTTCGTCCGCCGCCCGGGAGGCAACCCGGCGCGCCAGGCGGCGCGGGCCGCCGAACTGGCCAACGGCAGAAAAATGAAACACCCCTGGCGGGAAAAAACTTTCGGTTCGACCTTCAAGAACCCGCCCGGCCTGATCGCCGCCAAGCTGATCGACGCTGCAGGACTCAAGGGCCTGCGGGTAGGCGGGGCGCGGGTCAGTCCGGTGCATGCGAATTTCATCGAGAACCACGACAACGCCTCCGCCCTGGACTTAGTGGAACTGATCAAGCAGGTGCGCAAGCGCGTGCGGCAGGAAACCGGCGTCACCCTCGAGCCGGAAGTGAGGCTGGTCGGCTTTACCCGGGAGGAACTCGGGGATCTCTACCCTTACGCAGTTTCTGCGATAAACTGACTGACCAACTATCATCCAGAGGAAACCGATGGCGTCCAGAAACGGGATCACTTCAGCGCGCAGGCCGTTCAGGAGAGGGCGGCGCAAGCCCAGAGGGCTCAAGGTAATCGTACTCCTGCTGGCCACGGTGGCGTCGGGATACGCCGCCTACAAGCTCGAGGCCCGGGGCTATTTCACGATCAGGGAAGTGAGCGTGAACCGTCCGGTTTACATGAATCCGGCGCAGCTGGACTCACTCTGCAGTCAGCTCTTCATCGGCCGGAGCACCCTCTCCGACCTCAGCGAGCCAGGCAGGCGGCTGGCCGGCCAGCCCTTGATCCGCAAGGTACGCTGCTACAGAAGGTATCCGGACAGGCTCCGGGTCCAGGTAACGGAACGGGAGCCGGTGGCATTGGCCAACGCGGGCGAGTTGACGGCGGTGGACGCCGAGGGTTGCGTGCTGCCGCTGAAGGTGCGTGAGCACAGCCTGAGCCTGCCGATCATCACCCCCGCTTCGGCTTCTGCGCTCATCACCGATGAAAGCGGGCGGCTGCGCCTGGACAAGGAGGGCTGCCGGCTGCTCCAGGCCGTGCTCACCTTCAAGGCCACGGCGCCCGACCTGCTGCCTGGAATCAGTGAATTCACTGTGGACGAGAACGGCAAGATCAGACTGGTCACCCTGGAAGATGGAGTCACGGTGGTGATGGGCCGCTGGGTGGAAGAGCGCGACGTGCAATATTACCGCTGGATGCTGGGTGAAATCGCCCGCCGCGGTGACCGGCCGGCCCTGGTGGACCTCAGCTTCGAGGGCCAGATAATCGTGAAGAACAAATACGGCGGCTGATCCCGGCGCGGGGAAGCCGTAAAAATATCAATTTAGACATGAAAAACCAGGAACCGCAGCTTCGCAAAAGCACCCGGCGATTGGGGCACCGGCAGGCCGGCCCCGGCGGGGCAACCTGGAACAGCTCACGCACCGGCCCGCAGAGGAGGACAGATGGCGAAAGATGACGTAATCGTCGGTCTGGACATAGGCACAAGCAAGATCTGCGCCATAATCGCCGAACGCTCCGAAGATAAGGAGCAGCTCAAGATCGTCGGCGTCGGGACGGCCAAAAGCGAGGGCCTGCGCCGAGGCGTGGTGGTCAACATCGAAAAAACCGTCCAGTCGATCACCAAGGCGGTCGAGGATGCGGAGCTGATGGCCGGGGTGGAGGTCAGAGGCGTTTATGCCGGTATCGCCGGCGACCACATCCGCTCGATCAACAGCCGCGGCATCATCGCGGTTTCGCGCGAGAATACCGACATCACCCGGGACGACGTCCGGCGGGTGATCGAGGCGGCCCAGGCGGCGCACATCCCGATGGAGCGCGAGGTGATCCACGTGATTCCGCAGGAGTTTATCGTGGATGACCAGCACGGGATCCGTGACCCGGTGGGAATGAGCGGGATCAGGCTCGAAGCCGAGGTGCACATCGTCACGGGCGCCGTGGCCAGCGCCCAGAATATCGTCAAGAGTATTCACCGCGCCGGGTTCGAGGTCTACGACCTGGTCCTCGAACCCCTGGCCAGCAGCTATTCGGCCCTCACCGAGGATGAAAAGGACCTGGGCGTGGCGATCTTCGATATCGGCGGTGGCACCACCGACATCGCCTTTTTCAGCCGCGGCAGCATCCGCCACACCAGCGTGATCGGCCTGGCCGGGGACAACCTGACCAACGACATCGCGATCGGCCTGCGGACTCCGGCCCACAAGGCGCGGGAGATCAAGGAAAAGTACGGCTGCGCTCTCACCTCGATGGTCAACTCGAACGAGACGATCAGCGTCCCCAGCGCCTCGGGCCAGGCTGACCGCCAGGTCTCGCGCCAGCTTCTGGCCTCGATCATCCAGCCGCGCATGGAGGAAATCCTCAGCCTGACCTTCCGCGAGGTGGAGGAGTTCAGCGACCTGATGGCGGCCGGGATTGTCCTCTGCGGGGGAACCAGCGGCCTGAAAGGGATCGTGGAGCTGGCCGAGGACGTAACCAAGCTGCCGGTCCGGGTCGGCAAGCCCTCCGGTGTAACCGGGCTGACCAACATGATCGACGATCCCAAGTTCGCCACCGGCGTGGGCCTGGTGATGTTCGGCGCCGAGCAGGGTCCGGGGGAGGGGCAGTTCCACGGCGACGAAAGCTCGATCTTCAATAAAATTCTCGACCGAATGAAACAATGGCTGACCGATCTATGGTAATAAACGACTCTTCAGATAAAACCAGATTCGCAAACCCTCAACCAGGGAGCCCCCAATGAGCGGATTTTCACCCACGACGTTTGAGCTTAACGATGTCCCCGAACAAATGGCGCGCATCACGGTGATCGGTGTCGGCGGCGCCGGCGGGAACGCCATCAACCACATGATCGACTCCGAGATGAAAGGAGTGGATTTCATCGCCTGCAACACCGATGCCCAGGCGCTCTCGATCAACCGGGCCAAGTACAAGCTCCAGATCGGCCGGGAGCTGACCAAGGGGCTGGGCGCCGGCGCCATACCGGACGTCGGCAGGCGGGCGATCGAGGAGAATCGCGATGAAGTCGCCTCCGCCCTGGAGAGCAGCGACATGGTATTCATCACCGCCGGCATGGGCGGCGGCACCGGGACCGGCGCCGCTCCGGTGGTGGCGGAAATCAGCCGCGAGCTCGGCTCCCTGACGATCGGCGTGGTCACCCGGCCGTTCATTTTCGAAGGCCGCAAGCGGATCAAGCAGGCCGAACAGGGCATCACCGAAATGCGCAAGTACGTCGATACGATAATCATCGTGCCGAACCAGCGGCTGCTGGGCCTGGTGGGCAAGAACACCACCTTCCAGGAAGCGCTCCAGATCGCGGACAACATCCTGTTCTACGCCTGCCAGGGGATCAGCGAGCTGATCACCACGCCGGCCCTGGTCAACCTGGATTTCGCCGACGTACGGACGATCATGGCCGGCATGGGCGACGCCCTGATGGGCACCGGGTTCGCCAGCGGCGAATACCGGGCCAGCGAAGCGGCCCAGGAAGCGATCAGCTCTCCGCTGCTGGAAGACGTCCAGATCAAGGGCGCCAAGGGCGTGCTGGTCAACATCACCGGCGGCAGCGACCTGACCCTGCACGAAGTCAACGATGCCAATAACGTGATTTACGAGGCGGCCGGCGAGGAGGCCAACATCATTTTCGGCGCGGCCATCGACGAGGCGATGAACGGCCAGGTGCGGGTAACCGTGATCGCCACCGGCTTCGGCATTAATAAGGAACAGGCCCAGCCGGTCCGCGCCTCGCTGGAAAAACCGGCCGACAACGTTATCGAAATCACGCGGGCGATGAATGACGACCTGGGGGGCAGCGGCGGCAGCCGGTTCAGCTTGGATTCCCACGGTTTCGGCAACGACAAGGCGGAGAAGCCCAGTCAGCAGGTCCAGACGACTTCCAGGCCCTATCCGCTGACCATGGAAGAACTCGAAATCCCGACCTTCATCAGAAGGCAGGTCGATTGAGCGAGGGCGGGGCCAGTTGCCCGGCAGGCTTCACATTCCACGGCTGGTCAAGCCCGTGGCGGCCGTGATGGCCCGGGATGAAACGCTCGTCTCGAAAGCGGTGGCCCGGCTCGAAGAAATGCTCGGACCCACCGACCGGCAGAGCGAGCTCTACCGGTTCGATTTCACGGACTATTACCGGGAGGAAATGGGCCCGGACCTGGTGAAAAAGTTCGTGAGCTTCGCCAGGCTGACCGCGCCGACGGCACTGGCGCCGATCAAGCGGCGCACCTCGGCCTGCGAGCGCCGGTACAGGAACGATCTCGGCGGCCGCCTGGTCAATCTCGATCCGGGCTACTGGTCGGATGCCAAGCTGGTTCTGGCTTCGACCAAGAACTATTCGCACCGGGTCTGTCTGGGCCGCAGAGTTTTCGCCGAACTCTGCCTGCGCTACCACCGCGGCAGGCTCCAGCCGTTCGAATGGACCTACCCGGACTACCGGACAAAACTGGCGCTGGAATTCTTCAGTGAGGTGCGAAAAATTTATCTGAAACAACTGGAAGAGTCGATAAGTTGATAAGATGCTTGCAAAAAGCTCGCCGGCGCTTGTATAATCCAGCGAAAAAAACAAGCGACCGACCGGGATTGTTTCTTGACGTCTGCGTTACTTCCCTCTTCGACTAACTGGAAACTTACCTTCTTAAGGGTGACCATGTCGACAGATTTCAAGCATCTGGTCCGCCGAGGCAGTCATGTGCGCTACGAACGTCCTGCCTCCCGCACAGTCAGCTCCCGCAAGTGGTTGCCGCTGTTCTTCTTCCTTTCCGCTTTCTTTGCGATTTTTCTGTTGTTCAACGTTTTCGATTCGGGCAGCGCCGGATTTCAGGAGGAACTGTCACTGGACGATCCCCGGAGCCGGGCCGGCGACAGCCTGTCCGCCCGGTCCCCCTCCGATTTGATGAGCAGCGCTTTCTGCCTCGATGACAGGGTCAAGCGCGGAGACACGTTCGAAACCATCCTGCTGCGCAACGGCATCGACCGCGACCATCTCTACCCGGTGCTCGAAGCCGCCCGCGATTCACACAACCTGAACCGGGTGGTGGTGGGCCGCCAGTTCCGCTTTTCGTTCGTGGACAGCATCCTGGCCGAAGTGGCTTACGAGATCGACGAGGACCGGACCCTGCGCATCACCCGGACCGACAGCGCCAACTGGAACGCCGACATCGAAGAAACTCTTTATGACGTTCATATCGGCGAGCTGGCCGACAGTATCGAAAGCTCGCTCTACGAAACCGTGATGCGCTCGCAGGGCAGCCCCGAGCTGGCGCTGATGCTCAGCGAAATCTATGCCTGGCAGATCGATTTCCACAACGACATCCGCAAAGGGGACAAATTCCAGGTGATCTACGAAGAGAAGGTCCATCCCAAGGGTTACAAGAGGATCGGCAAGGTGCTGGCTGCGGTTTTCGAAAACGACGGCAAGAAACTCTGGGCCGTGCGCTTCACCAACGCCAATGGCCTGGTGGACTATTTCGACCTGGAAGGCAAAAGCGTCAGGCGCGCCTTCCTGAAATCGCCCTTCAAATACGCCCCGCGCGTCTCCAGCAGGTTCTCTTACAGCCGCTTCCATCCCATCCTCAAGATCCGCCGCCCGCACCTGGGAGTCGATTACGCCGCTCCCAAGGGAACTCCCGTGCTGGCCCTGGGCGACGGCAAGGTGCTCAAGCGCAGCTGGAACGGCGGTTTCGGCAACTTCATCCAGCTCAAGCACAACGGCATGTACTCGACCGCCTACGGCCATCTTTCCGGATTCGCGAAGGGGCTAAAAGTGGGAAGCTGGGTCAGGCAGGGACAGGTGATCGGTTTCGTGGGCAGTACGGGGATATCCACAGGCCCGCACCTCCATTTCCTCTTCTGTAAAAACGATAAACCGGTCGATCCGCTGAAAGTGGACATCCCGGCCGGCGAACCGGTCGGGCAATCCGTGTTGAGCCAGTTCACGCAGCTCAGGGATTATTACCTGGGTCGGCTGGAATTGATCGGCAGCCCGGACAGCGCGCCGTCGCTGGTTCAGGACTGGAAGGGAACTTCCGGGGGCACGGGCGCGCGGGACAACTCCGGCGGATGATCCTGCTCAGCCAAAAGCGTGTCGAATTAATCCCGTATAAATAAGAGAAACACGAATTGTAGGGGTGACGCATGCTGCGTCGCCCTACGGTAACACATTATATTATAAAAGATTACACAGATCTATGCCGTATCGTCTTTTTATGGTATCCCTTGTTGCGATCTAAGGGGATTTTCCAAACACGC
>JAZDIG010000377.1:0-6871 GCA_043805105.1 Candidatus Glassiibacteriota bacterium
ACCGAAAAAGTGAAAATGAGCGAAGTGCTGCTTTCCATCGGCGGGCTGAGAAGCTGATGCCCGCGCCGACCTGTAATCCATAGCCCGGCTCTTTGCCCTCCCCCTATTTCTGCTCCAGCCTGTGAATGTCCTTCGCCTTGCCGATAATTACCAGAACATCGCTGTCCTTGATTACGAAGTCCGCGGCCGGCAGGAGAGTGAATTTTTCCGGAACCGCTTCCCGGACACCCACCACCAGCAGATCGTAATCGCGCCTCAGGTTCAGGTCCGCCAGTGACTTACCGGAAAATGCCACCGGAGCCAGCATTTCGGTGAGAATGTAGTCATCCACCAGGTCGAGGTAGTCGATCATCGAGGGGTTGGTCAGTTGGTTGGCGAGTTTATGCGCCACTTCCTTCTCCGGGAAGATCACCCTGTCGGCTCCCAATTTGACCAGCACCCGGCCGTGGGATTCATCGTTGGCCTTGGCAAATATGTTTTTAACCTTCAGTTCCTTGAGAAACAGAGTGGTGATAATACTCTGGCTGACGTTCCCGCCGATCGAGAGGACGACGGCATCCATCTCCGCCACTCCCAGCGAGGCGAGAAGGTTCTTGTCTTCGGCATCGGCAATTATCGCCCGGGTACTGCAATCCACCACCTTTTCCACTTTTTCCTTGTCCCGGTCGATACCGATTACTTCGTTGCCCTTCTCGAACAGCTTCCGCGTTACCTCGGAACCGAAATTGCCGAGGCCGATTACCATGAATTTTTTCATGAGCGAGGTTCCCCCATTTCTATTTCAGATCATTACGTCTTCGCCGGCGTACTCGATCTTTCCTTTGCCCTCGTGTCTGATCAGGCCGTAGGCGAAGGTTATCAGCCCGACACGGCCGACAAACATCAACCCGATCACGACAAACTTGCCGAAGGAGTCGAGACCGGCGGTGACTCCCAGCGAAAGGCCGACTGTGCCCAGCGCCGAAAAAGACTCGAACAGGTAGCTGACGAACAGGTCCCGCTGTTTAGGATGAATAAATTCCGCCGACTGCGTGAGAAGCAGAAGCAGCGTGCTGACGAATATGACGATCAGGCCGAGGACGATCAGCGAGACGACCCGCCTGACAGTGATCTCCGGTACAGTCCGGCCCTGAACGTTGATGTGACGGCTGCCCCGGAGCCGGTTGATCAAAAGGGCGAAAATCAAGAAAAAGCTCGTAGTCTTGACGCCGCCGCCGCACGAGCCGGGCGAGGCGCCCACGAACATCAGCAGTATGAAAACCATGATACTGGCGTTACTGAAAGCGGCAATGCTGACCGAATCGAAACCCGCGGTCCGGGCCGTGACGCCCTGGAAAAAACCGTGAACCAGCCTGTCCGGCCAGCCCATGCCGGCGAACGCATTACCCGATTCGACATAGGCGAACAGCAGCATGGCCGAAACGATCAGCCCGAACGTGGTCAAAAGGACAATCCGCGTGTGAAGGGAAATCCTGCGCCTTCTTTTATCGACGGTAAAAGTAAACAGTTCGTACGCCACCGCGAACCCGATCCCTCCCAGGATGATCAGAAACCCGATGGTGATAATGATCAGCCAGGAAGACCGGAAAGATTCCAGGCTGTCCGGGAATAAGCCAAAACCGGCGTTACAGAAGGCCGACACGCTGTGAAATATCCCGTTCCAGGCCGACTTCGCCAGGCTCATCCCGGTCCGCTGCCAGCCCCAGGCCAGAACGACCGCTCCGGCTGTTTCCGATATCAAAGTGAAGACGAATATCGATTTAATCAGGCTCCAGATCTTCAACCGGCTGTCCCAGGCGTACGTGCTTTCCAGCAGCCAGCGGTCGCGCAGGGGTGGAATCTGCCCCAGAGCCAGAAACATCAGCACGGAAAAAGTCATGATACCCAGTCCGCCGGCCTGAATCAGCAGCAGAATCACGATTTTGCCGAAAAAAGTGAAGCGGCTGCCAGTGTCCACCACCGTTAGACCCGTGACGCAAATCGCGCTGGTCGAAGTGAACAGGGCGTCGATTGGACTCAGCCTGCCATCGACGGCCGAGAATGGCAGCATCAGCAGGACGGCGCCGACCAGAATCGCCGACAGGAAGCTGATAATGAGCAGCTGTCCGCTTCTCAGCCGGCTGAAGTTTCTGGACCAACCGTTTCGTCTTAACGGACTCACGAACGCTCCACAGGTCTGGCAGTAATTAGAGGCCTTCCCGATTTACTTACGCCGCTTGCCAAATTGCATCCCGGCGGATATCTTTTCCAACCTTCGATTGCTGAATTTAAAACAATGTAAATCCGAACGGAAAGATAAATGGTATTTTTTTCCGGCTTCAGTAACCGTCATCACATATACGCAGCCGGTTTTCTGATGGATTTCGCCTGCGCCTTTATCGTGGGAGCGGTGGCGGTATACGGTATCGAGCTCGGCGCCTCCCCGGTGCAGCTCGGCCTGATCGGCGCCACCGGAGCGGCGCTTTACACGGTGGCGAGCCTATGGGCGGGTACGCTTTGCGATCGCTTTTCGCGGAAAAAAAGCATCCTGGCCTACTGTGCGATGAGTATTATGGCCAGCCTGTTGTTCGTGCGGGCCCGCGCTATCGCCGAGCTCTATATTTACTACGGCCTGTTTCATTTTTCGATCGGCCTGTTCTGGCCCACGCTCCAGTCGCTTCTGGCGGACAGCCGGCACCGGCGCAACCTCGCCACCACGCTCGGCAACTTCTGTCTGGCCTGGAGTCTCGGCTTTTCCGGCGGACACTACATCTGCGGCTGGCTGACCCGGGCCGACTCCAGGCTGCCGTTTATCTGGTGTGTCTTCCTGATTCTGGCGATCCTGCTGGTCTGCCTGATGTTGTCGGACCGGGAGGGTGATGAAAAGAGCGCCAGCCGGGATTATCTGGACCGCGCCGAGGGTAAGCCGCGGGAGCTGTGGAAGAGGTTCCTGATCTGCGGCTGGCTGGGCAACTTCACTCTCGTCTTCATCCTCGGTTCCGCCAAAATGCTCTTCCCCAAGCTCGCCCTCGACGTGGACGGCCTGGATCGCGCCGTGCTGGGCCTGATGCTCGCCCTGATCCACGGCGGACAGTTCCTCACCTTCTGGCTGGTGAAATACTGGCACGGCTGGCAGTATCAGAAGAAAGTCTATCTGGCCCTGCAACTGCTGGCCTTGCCCGGAGCGGGCCTGCTGGCCTTTACCTGCGGTGTTCCGGCTTACGCCGCCGGCATGCTGCTGACAGGTATCTGCGCGGGTTTTACCTATGCCTCGAGTATCTACTACAGCACGAGCCGGCCGCCGGACGCCGCAACCAGGACCGGGCTGCACGAGGCATTCATCGGACTGGGAGTGCTTTTTGGACCGCTGGCGGGCGGCTTCGTCGCCGGGAAATGGGGCTTGCACGCGCCTTATACCCTGGGTACGCTGCTGGCTGTCGCCTCTCTTCTGGTGCAGGGCTGGCTGCTCTACCGTCCGGCCGCCGCCCGCTGAACCGGGAAATTCACTGAACCAGCTCACCGCCCTCGACTTCCAGCTCCTCCTGCCCCATCCTGGCGCAGGTGACCGAATACTCCATCGCCGCCCTCATGCAACTGTTGCAACTGATGCAGTCGTAGGGATCGAACTTGCCCTCCCGCCACCTCGCGGGCAGATCCGGAGTCCGGATCAGCGGCCTGCCGATACCCACCAGGTCTGCGTATTGCTTTTCAAGGATTTCCACCACCGCCTCCGGGGAGCGGACGCCGCCGGTCACCAGGACCGGTATTTTGGCGGCTTCGCGGATCAGCTTCGCCTGTTCGCGGAAATAGGCCTCCTTTTCCCGCTTGACGATCCGGGTGCGGGTGGGATTGCTGCCGCTCACCGAAATAACGTCCGCCCCCGCTTCGGCGACCAGGGCGGCGGCAGTCTTGGAGTCATCGAGAGTGGTTCCGCCCGGAGAAAAGTCCTCGCAGTTGAGACGGAAGATCAGCGGCATGCCCGGCAGAGCCTCGCGGATCGAGCTTACCACATCGGTGGCAAAGCGGGCCCGCTGGCGCGAGCCGCCGCCGTAAACATCGGTGCGCTTGTTAAAAGCCGGGCTGAGAAACTCGCTGATCAGATAATGGTGCGCGCCGTGGATTTCCACCGCATCGAAGCCGGCCACCGCCGCCCTCTCGGCCGCCTCGACGAAGTTCTCGATGATCTGGTCGATCTGCCAGCGGGTGAGCGAGCGCATGATATGGGCGTTGCCCTTGTGCAGCCGGCCCGCTTTTTCGCCTTGGGTGGTTCCGGTCAGGGCGATCAGCGATGGGCCGTAGATCAGGCCGTCGGGATCGAACGATTGCATCGCGTTCAGCCCGCAGTGGGCGATCTGCAGGGCGATCTTGTCGCCCCGCTCATGGACCGCTTCCACCAGCCGGGTGAGGCCGGGGATGAAATCATCGCTGGCGGCGCCCATCATTCGCGGGACCGCCCGGCTGTTGGCGCTGATGAATGAGAAGCCGGTGATTATCAGTCCCAGTCCGTTGCCGGCGAGCTTTTCGTAAAAGGACACGGTCTTGTCCGTCACGAAACCGTTTTCATCGGCGGTTCCGGACCAGACCGGCGCCCTTACCAGCCTGCCAGACAACTCCAGTCGCTCGGATTCGAAAGGCTCGAACGCGCAACCGACGTCGATTCTTGCTGTTTCTGGCATCCATCCTCCAATAATTCGCTCAGTTTATTTTCGAAACTCGGCCTGCTGTAAAGAACAGCGCCTCCCACCCGGGCAGCATCAGCAAGCGGCAATCAGTCACTTCCCTCTGCCGTACACACGCTTAATCTCCTCGAACCGTTCGAGGATGGGCAGGTGCTGGGTGCAGGCCTGTTCGCACTGGCCGCAGCTGGTGCAGACCTCCAGTGCGTCGAGGTTATCTATTCCGTAGTAATCTCTCAGCCGTTCATCGAGACTTTCGCCTCCCTTGAGCATCAGTGTGTTGTAGGCTTCGATGAATTTGTAGACTTCGATCCCTTCCGGGCAGTCCTTGCAATAGCGGCAGGCGGTACAGAGACTGTCGAAGGCCTGATCGCTCTCCCCTTTCATCCGCTCGAGGTCCGGCACGGCCGAGCCGTCGCAGTTCTTCCAGACCTCGACCGCCGAACTGACGTCCGCCAGGCTGCGGAATCCCACCAGCGCGGCGGTTATCGCCTCGTGCGACCAGAGAAACTCGAGGGCGGACTCCAGTATGCTCTGTCCGGGCCGCGTCCTGATGTAGGAGAAGGTCTCCGGGTTTTCCGTGATCGTGCCGCCGCCCAGCGGATTCATCACCACCACGCCGATCCCGGCTTCGCCCGCCGCCCTGATTCCTTCCTGCCGGTAGGGAAAATTGATCGCGTTATAGCCCAGGGTCACTCCTTCGAAGATGTTCTCCTCGATTACCCGGCGCACTTCATCGCCATCGAGGTGGGTGCTGAAAACGACGTGGCGCACCAGGCCTTCCTCTTTCGCCTTCAGCAGTTCGGCCACGGCGCCCGCGCTCTTGCGCATCTGCCAGCCGTCGAGGGTGAGGATGTACCAGCAGTGGTAGAAATCGATCCGGTCCAGGCCCAGCCTGTCGAGGCTTGTATGGAGGTCGGCGCGCACCAGCTCAGGGTCGCTCTTGCCGGTCTTGGTCGAAACGTAAAACTCACGCTCTCCCCTTTTCATCTGCCGAATCGCCCGGCCCATGATCTTTTCGCTCATGTCCGCGCAGTAGCCAGGCGCGGTGTCAAAATAGTTGATGCCGGCTTCCCAGGCCGCCAGCACCACCTCGGCCATCCCCTCGACGTCCTGCGGCCTGGCAAACCGCATCCCGCCGAACGCCAGCCGGCTCAACTCAATCCCAGTCCTGCCGTATTGACGATATTGCATCTGCTGTTACCCTGAGTCTGAAGCGAAAAGCCACTTATCGATTGAAGCTGATTCCGCAGGGGAAAATCCCATTTCCGGCGGATGGAAAGCGCAACGGAAGCCTGGTCCGCCGCCGTGGAATCGCGAAATTATTTAATGGGGCTGCAGGATTCCGGTCATACAATGGCTGGGAAGTGATTGACCGGCCGGTCCGGCATTTGCGCCGACAGCCGACAAGGGTGGGAAGCGGCATCTCACGCCGGCCCGTCTTCCGGGTAGCTAACAAATTAGAGTGATTTATCATTCCGCACAATATTTTTGATTTCCCCGGCCACTCGGATATATACCCTTTTTTCAGCCGGATTGTTCGTTTCCCCGGTCCCGGGCCGGCCAAAATAAAGTTTGACTCCATTTTGATATGAAACTATTATTTATCCTGTAATTACGCGGATTTAAAGCAAACTTTCCAATTCCAGATCAGAGCCTTCGTGTGAAATTCATCCTGACCGGCGGGGGAACCGGTGGGCACGTCTACCCGGCCATCGCCATTGCCGAATCGATCAGGTCGCATTATGCGGATGCCCGGTTCCTCTATATCGGGGTGCGCGGCAGAGCCGAAGAAAAGATCGTGCCGCAACTGGGCTTCCGGATCAGGTTCGTCACAAGCGCCGGTGTGGCCGGAGGAGCGCCGGGTATTTCCCTGCTGTTGTCCTCGTTCAAGCTGGCGGCCGGGCTGGCGCAGGCACTGTTCATCGTCGCCGGTTTCCGCCCGGATGTGGTGATCGGCACTGGGGGTTACGCAAGCGTGCCGGCGGTCCTGGCGACCGTTATCCTCAAAAAGCTCGGTCTCTCCCGGGCGAAGATCTTCATCCACGAACAGAACTATGCTCCCGGCCACTGGAACCGGATAGTCAGCCGGCTGGCCGACCGGGTCTGGACCTCCTTCGAGGATTCCCACCGGCTGCTGCCCGGCGCGCGGGTCGAATTTACCGGATATCCGGTCAGACAGCAGATAGTGGCTCAAGACCAGGCCCGGGCCAGGA
>JAZDIG010000378.1:0-5974 GCA_043805105.1 Candidatus Glassiibacteriota bacterium
CACCTCGGGCGCCCAGCAGGCGATCCAGCTTCTAACCCGGATTTTCTGCGACCCGGGCGATGCGATCCTGGTGGAGGTGCCGACCTTTATCGGCGCGGTGGCGGTCTTTATCGGCTACGGGGCGGACCCGGCCGGGGTGGAAATGGACGCGGAGGGGATCGTGCCGGAAGCGCTGGAAGAACGGATCGGTCAACTGGCCAGCTCCGGACGCCGGCCCAAGTTCCTCTACACCAACCCGACCTTCCAGAACCCCTCGGGGATCACCATGAACCAGTCCCGGCGCGACCGGGTGCTGGAAATCTGCGCCGGCCACGGCCTGCCGGTGATCGAGGACGATCCCTACCACGATCTGTATTTCGAGGGCCGGGCCCAGGACTACCGGAGCCTCAAGGCGCGCGACCGCGAGGGCCGGGTGATCCGGGTCGGGACGTTCAGCAAGATTCTTTCGCCCGGGATCCGGCTGGGCTGGATCCTGGGTCCGGGCGAGGTGCTGGCCCGCTGCGAAACCGCCAAGCAGGGCGAGGACGCCTGCAGCAGCTCCTACAGCCAGGTGCTGGCAGCCAGCTATCTGGCCGCTGGCTGCGTGGAAGGCTACACTGCCAGGATGCGCAAAATTTACAGTGAAAAGTGCAGGCTGATGCTCTCCTGCCTCGAACGCGAGATGCCGGTGGGAGTGAGCTGGTCGATTCCGGCCGGCGGCTTTTTCACCTGGGTGGCGCTGCCCGAACACCAGGACAGCGAAGAGCTGTTCCGCAGGGCGATCGAGAAGAAGGTGGCATTCGTGATCGGCGCGCCCTTCCACGTGGACGGCGGGGGCCGCAACAAGCTGCGGCTGGCGTTCAGCAACAGCAGCCGCGAACAGATCGAGGAAGGCATCCGGCGGCTGGGAGCGGCAGCGCGGGAGATGGCTTGAGCGGTTGCATTAGTGTTGTGTTCCGGAAATAGATTAACAAAAAGTGAAGATTTTTTAAATTTGAAATTATCCGGTTTTAAATCCCCCCTGGCCCCCCTTTGTCAAAGGGGGGAATGAAAAGCCTGGCACTCGCGGATTTGGAAGCGTTGAGAAGTAAGCAAAAATACCTCGCTTTTTGATGGAAAGTGAGTGGGATTTAATAAACTACAATCAAAACCTTTATTCCCGGAGTAAGAGACCAGGACTTTCGGCGGAAACTGCGACATGAAAAAATCCCGGACTTTCCCGGCGCTGGTGGTGGAAGAAGACGGCGCAGGGGGATTCACCCGGCGGGTGAAAGAGAGGGAAATCGACGAGCTGCCGCCAGGCGAGCTCCTGGTGCGGGTGCAGTACTCGTCGCTCAACTACAAGGACGCCCTATCGGCCAGCGGCCAGCGCGGCGTAACTCGGCAATATCCGCACACCCCCGGGATCGATGCCGCCGGGGTGGTGGAAGAATCGGCCGTGGAAAATTTCCGGCCCGGCGAACAAGTGATCGTGACCGGCCGCGACCTGGGCCAGAACACTTCGGGCGGATTCGGCCGGTACATCCGGGTGCCTTCCGGCTGGGTCGTGCCCCTGCCGAAGGGGCTGTCGGTGCGCGAGGCGATGATATTGGGCACGGCCGGGTTCACCGCGGCCCAGTGCGCCCTGAAAATTACCGGCCACGGCGTGGCGGCAGGGGACGGCGAGGTGCTGGTGACCGGCGCCAGCGGCGGGGTGGGATCGCTGAGCGTGGCGCTGCTGGCGCTCGAAGGCTACCGGGTGACTGCCGCCACCGGCAAGATACACGAAAAAAAATTCCTCGAAAAAATCGGCGCCGGCCGGGTGATCGGCCGGGAAGAGGTTATCGACACGGGAGACAGGCCGCTGTTGGCCCGCCGGTGGGCGGCGGCGGTGGATACGGTGGGCGGAGCGATCCTGTCCACGGTGATCAGGCAGACCGCTTACCGGGGAATTGTGGCAGCTTGCGGCAATGCGGCCGGCGCGGAGCTCGCGCTGACAGTCTTCCCGTTCATCCTGCGGGGCGTAACCCTGGCCGGGGTGGATTCGGCGGCCTGCCCGGACGAGCTGCGAAGGTCGGTCTGGGACCGGCTGGCCGGCGGCTGGAAGTTAGGCTGTCTGGAGGAGATCGCCACGGAAGTCACACTCGACGGGCTGGACGAACAGATCGGCCGGATCCTGCGGGGCGAAGTCCGCGGCCGGGTGATCGTCCGGCTGGGCGACTGACCGCTGTTTTGCCGGTTATTCAATGGGGCGTTGAGCTAATCCCGCCCAAACAGAAGGAACACGAATTGTAGGGGCGACGCATGCGTCGCCTCTACGGCAACCAATTATATGATAAGAGATTACACAGGTCCTATACCGCTTTGTCTTTTTGCGTATTCCCTTTATACGATGTAAGGGAAATTTTCTAACACGCCTTCTAATCGAATCATCATCAGTACCAGGAGGGACCAGGTGAGCGACATCATCGCAAAGTTCAAGGACATGGCCCGCCAGGCCGGCAAGACCGTAGTGCTGCCGGAATCCCTGGAGGAGCGCACGCTGAAAGCCACCCAGATCATCTTGGCCGAGGGAATCGCCAAAGTGATCCTGCTGGGCGACCAGAAGGAGATCGCCGCCGCGGCCAAACAGGCCGGGGCCGACGTTTCCGGGGCCCGGGTAATCCCGCTGGAAGGCACGGACCAGGCCCGGGAGCTGGCGGTCAAGCTGTACGAGCTGCGTAAAAGCAAGGGGATGACCCAGGAGCAGGCGGTCGAAACGCTCAAGACCCCGATGTACTACGCGACCATGCTGGTCAAGGAGGGCCTGGCCCACGGCTACGTGGCCGGGGCGCTGTGCACTACCGCCAATACGCTCAAGCCCGCCCTGCAGATAATCAAGACCCGGCCCGGCATAAACGTGGTCTCGAGCTATTTCCTGATGGTGCACCCCGATCCGAAATGGGGGGTGGACGGCGTGCTCGTGTTCGCCGACTGCGCCCTGTTGCCGGACCCGGACGAGCAGCAGCTGGCCGAAATCGCCATCACCACCGCCGACAGCTTCAGGACGATGCTGGGCGAGGAGCCCCGGGTGGCGATGCTTTCGTTCTCGACCAAGGGCAGCGCCTCCCACCCTCGGGTGGAAAAAGTACAGAAGGCCACCGAAATAGTGAAGAAGCAGCGGCCGGATATCAACGTGGACGGCGAGCTGCAGGCGGATGCGGCACTGATCGAGAGCGTGGGCCTCAAGAAGAGCCCCGGCAGCCCGGTGGCGGGCAAGGCCAACGTGCTGATCTTCCCCGACCTCGACAGCGGCAACATCGCCTACAAGCTGGTGCAGCGTCTGGCGGGAGCCGAGGCGATCGGGCCGGTGATCCAGGGGATCGCCAGGCCGGTCAACGACCTGTCGCGCGGGTGTTCGGTGGAGGATATCGTGAGCGTAGTGTCGATTACGGCGATAAGCTGAGGGGAAAGAGAGAAAGCCCCGGGGGAGTCGTTCCCCGGGGCTATTTAGTTTTTCGACGAGATCCCAGACGGTCACGGCATGCCGTGACCCTACGGTAATTCCCGAGCCTCGCGGGAAAAACAATTCTGAATCACGGATGGCACGGATCCGTCCAACTCACCGGGCGAACACGAGGTTCGCCCCTACGGCTGACCGGGGCATTTCAGGCACGGAGAATTTTTCGGGATTACGGGCGTTCGCGGGGGCGGGCCGGAAACATATTGAGCAGGCTCGCAATCCTTCGAGGGAGTACTGGAGCATGCCGGGTAAATCCAAGGCCGTGGTCTGCCTCTCGGGAGGCATGGACAGTTGCGTCTGCGCGGCGCTCGCAGTCCGCGATCACGATGAGGTTTTTTTCCTTCACGGGGATTACGGTCAGCGCACCGAGGCCAGGGAGCGGGAGTGTTTCGAGCTTCTGTCCGGCCATTTCCACGCCGCCGGCCGTCTGGCTTGCAACCTGAGGTACCTGGCTGCAATCGGCGGCTCCAGCCTCACCGACCCCGCGATCGAGGTGAGCCGCGCGGACCTGGACCATGCGGGTATCCCCACCAGCTACGTGCCGTTCCGCAATGCGCACTTCCTGAGCGTGGCGGTGAGCTGGGCCGAGGTGATCGGGGCGGAAACGATTTACGTGGGCGCGGTCGAACAGGACAGTTCGGGCTACCCCGACTGCCGAAGAGAGTATTACGATGCTTTCGAGCGGGTAGTGGCACTCGGCACCCGGCCCCAAACCCGGATCAGGATCGTCACTCCGCTGGTGGACCTGAGAAAGAGCGAGATCGTGCGGCTGGGAGTGGAACTAAGAGCGCCTTTCGAGCTGACCTGGTCGTGCTACCAGGCGAGCGACCTGGCCTGCGGCCGCTGCGACAGCTGCGCCCTCAGGATGAGGGCTTTCGCCGAGGCGGGGGTGAAAGACCCGATATCCTACGCCCGGCTTTACTGACCGGCGGCAGGGAAACTTTCCCGGCCGGCCGGGAGTTTATATATTCCAGTCAGGCAATTTCATCCGGGGAGAAAGCCAGTGAACGTTATCCGCAGCGCACCGGTCGAAGAGGTCGAGCTGGCCCGTCAGGATGCCCGCGAAAAGCTCGAGCAGCTCTGCCGCGACTTCGACACCGACTGTGTCCTGGGCGATTCCCCGCCGTTCGGGTCCTACCGCAAGTGCTGGGACTACGACCACACCACCGGTTTCTGCCCGTTCTGCCTGCCGCGTGAATAACCCAATTCGTTTCTCTTAGAATCGATGGAGATGGAGATAAAACCAAAGAGGGCGCAGCATGCTGCGCCCCTACAGCCGGAATCCTTCATTTAAGATGACTATCCCATCTCTGTTCGCGTGTGACCGCCGGTCGCCCCTATAATTCATTTTTCTCCTCTTTATGTGAGATTAATTCAACACGCTTTATGGCTTACCGGCCAGCTCGATGAATTTCCGCTCCACCAGCTCCATGTTGTCCTGCCAGACCGCCTTTTCCCGGACCAGGGCGATGTAGATCCTGCCGGCATTCTCCCGAAGCCCGCGGTCTTCGAACGCCCGGACGAGGCAATTCGCCAGCGCCCGGTGGTCGCCCGCGGGGAAGAGCAGCCCGTTACGACCGTGCCCGATCCATTCACGGTTGCCGGGGAGGTCCGTCACGACCGGGAAAAGCCCGGCGGCCAGGGCCTCCAGCAAAGAGACCGAGGTGGAGTCGGAGGTTGCGGTGGAGACGTAGAGGTCGCTGCCGGCCAGGAGCGAGGCCAGGGCCTGGTGTGTCAGCTCGCCCGCGAATTCCACAATTGCAGACAGTCCATCCCGCCGGACTGCCCTTTCCAGCCCGGCCCTTCGGCTGCCGTCCCCGGCCAGGATCACTCTGAAATTCCAGCCCTCGTCCTTCAACTGAACTGCGGCGCGGACCAGCGTAGCCAGGTCGTAAACCTTCTCCAGCCGCCGAGTGGACACCACCACAGCCGGCCGGCCGGCCGAGCCGCGGCCGGCATCGAATTCCGGCCGGCCTCCCGGCGGAGAGTGAAAAAGCTGCGGGTCGATGCCCATCGGCACGGTCAGGATTTTCCCCTCGGAGACTCCCAGCCGCAGCAGTTCATCTGCCAGCACCCGGGCATCGCAGGTGACCAGAGCCGCGCGGGAGAGCGCGAACCGGGCACGCCAGCGGTGCAGCGGGCTTTTCCGAGGGCTCACGAGCACGTCCGAGCCCCAGGCGGTAACCGCCAGCGGCCGGGCGGAACTCACCAGGGCGGCCAGGAAACCGTAGCCCGGCACGAAATGCGCGTTGACCAGTTCCGGGGAGAATTCTTTAATCAACTTCTTCAGGCTCGGAACGGCCAATGGGTAGCGCAGGGCATCGAACGGTAGTCGGGAGGGCAGGCGGTACTCGTAAGGGCCGGTTTCACCGCCGTACGGTTCGAGCGTAGCCAGGCGGATATCGTGGCCCCGGCCGCTGAACCAGCCGGCCCAGCGCCGAGCGTGGATCACGCTCGCACTCGCCAGTATCAGTAGACGCATGCCTCAGCTCCTGAAAACTTCCCGGGCCAGGG
>JAZDIG010000379.1:0-2369 GCA_043805105.1 Candidatus Glassiibacteriota bacterium
GCCACCCTGAACAGCCACCCGCTCTGGAAGACCGACCGTCTGCCGGACTTTTACTACGAAGTGCTTTCCCGGGCCGTGGACCTCCAGGCGCGCTGCCAGGCCGCCGATGGCCGCTTCCGGACGCGGCTGCCCCGCTCCGGCGATTCCGAATCCGGCTGGCGGATCACCGGGATGCAGTTTATCTACGCCCCGGCCCTGATCTATGTGACCGACCACCCGGCCAACCCGAAAAAGGGCGACCGGGCCATGCTCGAAATGGCTCTCAGGGCCGGCGACTACCTCGCCGCGGTGGTCGGCCCGGACGGCGAGGTGCGGCCGACTGTCGACGGCCGGCCGGTCGACGACCTGGATGCCCACCGCACCATTTACTGCTGGACCGAGGCTTATGCGCTCCTGGAGCCGTACCTCGACCCGGCCCGCAAAAAGAGCTGGCGGGAAGCAATCCAGCGCGGCGGCAAGGCGATTTTCGAACAGGAAGTCGCGCCCCGCACCGAGCGACCGCGCTACACTTCCCCCTTCCTGGGTTTTTCGCCCAACCACATGGGACTACGCTCCACCACGGTCTGGCGCATGGGCATGGTGCTGGGGATCGACGAGTGGGTCCAACGGCTCGAACCGGCGCTGGTGCGTTTCATCGCCGAAATCCGGCCCGGCGGCTACTGGGAGGAACACAACGGACCAACCATGAGCTACGACTACCTCAACGTCACCGTCCCAGCCCTTTACTGGCACTACCGCCACGACCCCGAGGCCTTGCGCGCCTGCCAGCTCAACACCGACTACCATCTGCACTGGACCACTCCCGACGGCGTGGACATCCACACCGTGGACCAGCGTAACCGCAACCATTTCGAGCCCTCCGCCGGCTACGGCCTTTTCGCCTTCTGCAACTTCCCGGAAGGCCGGCGCTACACCCGGTTCAAGATCCTGGCGGCCCTGGGCGACAGCGATGACCCCCTGGCCGAACTCGGCCTCGAATCCCTGGCCCGGATCGCCCAGGCGGCCCACTACCATACGGATGGCCCCGAGCTGCCGATCCCGCAGGAACTGCCCAAGTACCGGCACGAGCTGGACCGTCCCGCCGTGGTCAAAAAGGACGGACCCTGGGTCTACAGCATGAGCGCCCTGGTGGGCCCCAGCCGGCCGCTGAGCCAGTTCTACCTGGACCGGGTCGCGCCTATCAGCCTCTGGCACGAACGCACCGGGTTCATAATCGGCGGGGGCAACAGCAAGGGCCAGCCGGAGCTGGCCACTTTCAGCGTGAAGCGCGCCGATGGCAGCCTCGACTGCCTGCCGCTGGATGGGCTGATCCGCGGAAACTGGGACGCCGACACTCTCTGCGTGGCCCACGAGGGTTTCAGCCTCAGGCTCACTTTCATCCTGCGGGACGCCAACACCGCGGTCATCCGAGCCCAGGCCGAACGCACCTACGACCGGCGGGGCGACTCGGCCCAGCTCAACCTGCCGCTGGTGCTGCACCCCGGCGCCGCGCTCGTCTCGGACGGCGCAACCCGCACTCTCGGCGATGACCCGCTCACTCTGGACAGCCCGAAATCGATCGCAGCCGCCGGCTGGACGATCCAGCCGCCCGCGGGCGCGCACTTCCAGTGGCCCTGTTACATCTACAATCCATACGGTGATGTCCGCGTGCCGAAAGACGTCCGCAATGCGCTGGCCGTGCTGAGCGTACCGCTCGAGGACCGGAACTGGGTGGAAGTGAAGCTGACCATCGAATAAGAGGCCGGTATGGAAGTCTCCCTGATCGCCTTTTTCCAGGCCGTGCTGTCGCTGTTCGCCATCGTCGACCCGGTGGGCGGGATCCCCGTGTTCATCTCGCTCACCGAGGGAGCGACCGAAACCGAGCGCAGGCGGCTCCTGCGTTTCGCCACCCTGATCGCCCTCGCCCTGGTGGTGGCCTTTGCCCTGGTGGGTTCGGCGGTGATGCAGTTCGTGTTCCATATCAGCGTGAGCGAGTTCACCTTTGCCGGGGGGCTGTTGCTGGTGGTGGTGGGGATCCGGGAGATGCTGGTCACCAGCTCGGCTGACTCCGGAAGCGGTGCCGCGGACGACCCCGGCCGGAGAAATCAGCGGCTGCACGCCCTGGCCGTCTCCCCGATCGCCGTGCCGCTGTTGGCCGGTCCCGGCACGATAGTTACCGTGATCCTTTTCCAGGGCCGCTACGGCCAGCTCTTCGCGATCGAAGTCTGCGTGGTGGTGTTCGCCGCCAGCCTGTTGGTCCTGCACTATGCGAGCGGGATCAGCCGGGTGATCGGCCGGGTGGGGATGCTTGCGGTGAGCCGGGTGATGCAGATTTTCATCATCGCGATCGGGGTCAATTTCATGTTCCGGGGCCTGGCCGGGGAGTTTCC
>JAZDIG010000380.1:0-2290 GCA_043805105.1 Candidatus Glassiibacteriota bacterium
CGCCCGTTTCGAATCCACCCGGATTCGCCTGGAAATACCTCCGGCGCCGGCCGATCTTTCCGAGAGCGAGCGGCTGCGCTACAACCACAACCGCGAAGTGCTCGAGCGCTGGAGCCGGACCCAGGAGGCGTTCGAGGTGCCTCCGGCCGTGGCCCAGCGCTACTGCCGCGAAGTGGTAGGCTATTACGATGGCGGCCGTGTGGATGACGTGGGCGGCATCCTGCGCGACTTCCTGCAGGAAAACCAGCAGGCCAGCGATACTAAATCGGCCGCGACCGTCACGCTGAAAAAGAGCGTGCTGGCTATCGGTGGTACGGAAATCGAGGTGGATGATCCCGAACTTCTGGCGAGGTTGCCTGAGTATCTGAACAGCGAGGTGGGCCGCAAAAGGCTGCTCGACTGGCTGCGCAAAAACGTGAAACCTCGTTAGACTTAACGGTCAATCGGCCGTATCTAAGCCGAGTCTTCGCCCCCTATCTTCCCTTGTCTCATATTCGCTCACCTGTTTTTCATCTGGCTCCGGTTGGCCGCTTCCATGCGGATAAATTCCAGCAGACAATCCCTGGTCTCTTTCTCGCTCAACGCCTCGATCAACAGGTTGATCAGCTCCTCCTCGATGGCGATCGGATCCGGCCGGCCGTCGGTGACGTGCGGCGGAAAAAGCCGCGGTCCCTGCGACCGCTCGTAAGTCTTGCTGTACTTGCAAATCACTTTCAGCAGATGGGCGGCATGGCGTTTCAGCACCTCCAGGCGGTCGCCATCCATCGAGTCGGCGAGCAGGGAGCCGGTTCCGGCGGTGATGAATTCCTTTCTCACCCCGGCGCTGCCCAAAACTCTCAGGACAGTCTCCGGCAGATTTTCAGCCTGGTTGCGAAACAGGGTGGTGAGGCTGTCTTTTGGCAGTCTTAGCAGGCTTTCCAGTTCCTCCGGGTCCTCGCAGTGGAAGTGGCGCATCACCTCCATCAGCCTGTCCAGCAAGCCACAGCTACACGCTGCACAACGGAATACGGTCATCTGTGTCCTCCATGGTTCGGTTAGAAATTTCGTGAAAATGGTTTGACAGCCTCCAGCCGGTCGCATATTTTTACATCCCCTCCGTTATTTTCGAGTGGCCGGGCAATCCGTCCCGGGTACATGGTTCAGGGCAATAGACCTTTCCGTTCGAATGAAGACGCGGCGAGCGCTTCGGCGCCCGTTCGTTCTTTTGCAGTTTACGGTTCGTTGGGTGGTTCCAGGAAAGTTTACTGTTAACCAGACGGCCCGTACTTCGTTTATATCACACGGACAAATCATTCTCAAATCGATCCGGGACCGATTCACTCGACCTATTTCGTCCTGCCCGGCTGGGCGGGAAAGGTTTGTCCACCCCCGGGGACATAGAAACGAATTCCCGATCGAGGCTGTCCGGTGCGGCCGGGCAGTCAATAACGTTAATACCAATGCGAGGTGATTAATGGTGAAATGGATCGGATCGTGTGTCTTACCGTTCTTCGGAATCGTCCTCTTCTTTTCCTGCGGAGACAAGGCGGACCCGGTAACGCCGCTGCCGCCGGATGGCGGAAATGGCCTGGTGACCTATACCGTGGAAGTCAAGGCCATTCTCGACCAGCACTGTATTCTCTGCCATTCGACAGCCAATTCCGGCGTGCAGCGCAACGGCGCCCCTCCGGACGTCAATTTCAACACTTACCAGGTAGCCGTGGTCCACGCAGAGCACGCCAATGAAAGGATTCAGGCAGGAACCATGCCGCCGACCGGGGGTATACCTGCCGACCAGCGGGCGATGTTCGCCCGTTGGCTTCAGGATGGAACTCCAGAGTAGGGTGAGCCATGAACGGAAAGAACATACTTTCAATATTGACAGCGGTTTTTACCTTCCTCGCTTACGGATGTTTGTCCGCCCAGGAGAAAGCCCAGGAAGTCGAAGAGGTCGAGGTGGTGACCGAGGCCGGGGGAGGCTCCGGCGGTGAGCGCTGGGAGAGTCAAGATTTCCCTGTGCTCGAGCGGGGAATCGACGTGCTGACTCCCAGGACGCTGCGGGCCAGGTCGCTCTTGTTTCTGGTGGAGCACCGCGCGCGCAAGGCGCTCAAGGACGACGCCTTCCAGGACTTTCTCGGACTGGACGCCGGCGGCCTGAAAGTGGGCCTAAGCCTGCGCTACGGCTTCACCGACTGGCTCGAGGGCGGCCTCTACCGGCTCAACGGCCAGACCGAAATTTTCGATACTTATGAATTCGACCTCAAATGTCGGCTGCTCGAAGAATCGGTCCATGGGGTAGCCCTGGCCGTTC
>JAZDIG010000381.1:0-35934 GCA_043805105.1 Candidatus Glassiibacteriota bacterium
GGACTGGCTGAACCAAAGCACCGGCTTTCCGGTTCACCTGGCTACCGCGGGCGAGTACATATTACCCGGCCATGCCTATTTCGCTCCCGATGATTTTAATATGGGAGTGAGCGGCCGGAACCAGATTACGCTTACACGCGAAGAAAAAGAAAATTACTTCCGGCCTTCGATAGCCTACCTTTTCCGCTCCGTCGACCGCGCCTACGGCGCTAATACCGCGGGCGTGCTGTTGACCGGCATGGGGGGAGACGGGGCGAAAGAGCTGAAATTGCTCAAGGAAAAGGGAGCGGCAACTATTGTGCAGGATAAGGAATCCTCCACCGTGTTCGGTATGCCCGGCGAAGCGGTCAAATTGGGAGCAGCGCAATATGTCCTTCCGCCTGAACAAATTGCCCGGGCACTGATAAATCTCGTACTTAGGAATTCACTCGAGTGAGAGCCAATCTCCTGATACGATTATCGCCGGCGGCGAACCGACTTCGAGCCGCCGGCGCGGATGACGGATGGGGAAAAAGATCCAACGGCCGGCCGTGGACAGCCTGGTGAAAACCAAGGAGTGATTTTATGGAAATCAATAATGATATCCCGAACAATGAGATGGAAATTCTGATCGTAGAGGACAGCCCCACCCAGGCGCTTAACTTACAATATTTGCTCGAAAAGAATAACTACAAGGTATCCGCCGCCCGGAACGGCCGGGAAGCCCTCGATTTCGTCAAAAAGAAAAAGCCCACTCTGATTATCAGCGACATTGTCATGCCGGAGATGGATGGCTTCGAGCTTTGCCGGAATATTAAGACTGATGAAAGCCTGAAAGATATTCCGATCCTGATTCTGTCCGCCCTGTCGGACCCCGAAGACATTATCAAGGGGCTTTCCAACGGAGCGGATAACTTTCTTACCAAGCCCTACGAGGAGAAGCTTCTCCTTTCGCGGATCGAATATGTTCTGGTGAACCGCAATATGCGGAAAAACCTGAGTTCCGACCTGGGGATCGAAATTTACTTCGCCGGGAAAAAGTATTTTATAAACTCTGACCGCCTGCAGATTCTGGACCTCCTGTTTTCGACCTATGATAACACCATCCAGAGAAGCCGTGAGCTCGAGCGTAAAAATAAAGAATTAGAAGAGATGCAAGAGGAGCTGAAAGAGTTCAATGCGAAACTGGAACAAAAAGTTGTCGAAAGAACCCAAAAAATCAGACAACTGAACAGCATTATCCTCGCCGTTAGAAACGTCAACCAGCTTATCAGCCGCGAGAAGAATCTAACCAGGCTGATCCAGGGCGCCTGCGACAATCTGATCTCCACGAAAAGTTTCAGCAGCGCCTGGATAATCCTTAAAGACAAATCCGGGAAACTCACCGGGGCCTCTGACAGCGGTTCGAGCAAAACATTTATTCGCCGCTTAAAGCAGTTAAAGGCCGGGGAGATTCCCGCCTGCTTTGAAAAGGTGCTGAGTGATGAAGAAGTTGTCTGTCTGAAAGACGGTCAATCCAATTGCGAGAATTGTGCTTTCGGCCCGATTTGCGCCGATAAGGTTCTCATCTCGGTCCGCCTGGAGCATGGTAATAATACCTATGGCTTGCTGACCGTCGCCCTGGAGGAGGAGGTAATCCCGGAGAAAGAAGGGATCGGCCTGTTGAAGGAAGTCGGCGGAGACATTGCCTTCGCCCTGAATAGTATCGAGCTGGAGGAAAAGCGGAAACATCTTCAAGAAAAAGTCAATGAAAGCGAGAAACGCTATCGCGCACTTTTTGAAAACATGCTCGATGGCTTCGCGTATTGCCGGATGATATTCGACGATCAGGGTGGCCCGCTGGACTTTGTCTATCTCTCTGTAAACAGTGCATTCGAGCGGTTGACCGGATTGAAAAATGTGGTGGGGAAACAAGTAACCGAGGTTATTCCGAGGATCAGAGAGTCGAACCCGGAGCTGTTCGAGATTTACGGCCGGGTGGCCACCACCGGCAAGCCCGAAAGATTCGAGATCGATTTCAAGCCGCTGGCGATATGGCTGTCCATCGCGGTTTATGGCGCGGGGAAGGGATACTTTGTCGCGGTTTTCGATAATATCACCGAGCGCAAGCGGGCCGAGGAGGCGCTCGAGCATTCCGAGAAAATGCTGCGGGCAATATTCGAGGGTGCGAGGGATGGAATTCTGGGTATGGACGCCCAGTCCAGGAGATTCGTCGTGGCCAACGAGACGATCTGCCGGATGCTCGGCTACAGCCGCGACGAGATTATGAAACTGGGCGCGGATGACATCCACCCGCCGGAAGATCTCTCGCGCGTAATGGGGCTGATCGAGCGCCAGATCAGGGGGGAAATTGCACTGTCACCCGACCTCCCGGTGAAACGCAAGGATGGCTCGATCTTCTACGCCGACGTTAACGCCACTCCTATTGAACTCAGCGGCCGGCCTTGCCTGATAGGAATCTTCCGGGACATCACCGAGCGCAGACTGCTGGATGAAAAACTCAAAGAATCAGAAGCCGCTTTTCGGGAGCTTTACGACGATGCGCCGGTGGGCTACCACGAGCTGAACAATGAAGGAATTATGGTCCGGGTGAACCAGACCGAGGCGAAATTATTAGGCTATAGTGTGGAGGAGTTGATCGGGCGGTCTTTCCTGGAGATTGTCGCCCAGCAGGAGAGAGAAAGAGCCAGGGGAACCCTCCGCGCCAAGCTTTCAGGAACAATGAAACTCAAGCCCATGGAGCGCAAATATGTCCGCAAGGATGGCACGGTGCTGGATGTTCTGATCGACGACCGGTTGATTGTCGACGGGCAGGGCCGGATAACCGGCATCCGGACCACCTTGCAGGATATCAGCGAGCTCAAGAAAGCCGAAGAGCAGATCAAACAACTGGCCAAGTTTCCCGCTGAAAACCCCGACCCGGTGCTGCGTGCCGATAAAGAAGGAAGAATCATCTACGCCAACAAATCCAGTGAACCGTTATTGAATACCTGGGGCTGCGCTGAGAGCGATCTTTTGCCCCTGGAAATACGGAGACTATGTCTGGAGGCACTCAAGACAGGCATGAATCAAACGGCGGAACCCAAGTGCGCGGAGAGAGATTTTCTGTTTCTATTTGCGCCGATAATCGAAAGCGGTTATGTCAACTTATATGGCCGGGAAATCACCAAACTCAGGCAGGCGGAAGAAGGACGGCGTCTACTCGAGACCGCCATCGAACAAGCCGCGGAGTATATCCTGATCACCGACACCGAAGGCGCGATTCAGTACGTCAACCCGGCCTTTGAAAAGATTACCGGATTCAAGCGCGAGGAAGCTATCGGCGGGAATCCGCGGATACTGAAAAGCGGCCTCCAGGATGAAGCTTTTTACCGGGACTTGTGGGAGACGATCAAGGGCGGCCGGACCTGGCAGGGCCACATCACCAACAAGAAAAAGGATGGTACTTTGTATACCGAGGAAGCGGCCATTTCCCCGGTCAGGAACCCCGCGGGCCAGATCGTCAATTTCGTGGCGGTCAAGCGCGATGTCACCCAGGAGCTTAACCTGGAGAACCAGCTCCGTCACGCCCAGAAAATGGAATCGATCGGGCAGCTCGCCGGCGGGGTGGCCCACGATTTCAACAACATCCTCACCACCATCATGGGCTATTCCTCCTCGATGAAAAAGGCGCCCGAGCTGAGTGAAAAAATCAGGAAGCGGGTCGAGGAGATAGAGAAGGCTTCACAAAGGGGGGCTGAACTGACCAAACAGTTACTGACTTTCAGCCGGAAACAGACTCCGAGACTCGAGACAATCAACCTGAACGAGGTAATCAACGGCTCCCTGGGCTTTCTCAAAAGAACCCTGCCGCCGACTATTACCATCGAGAGCAAGCTGAGCCCGGACCTGGGACTGGTCAACGCGGACAGCGGCCAGATGCAACAGATCCTGATGAACCTCTGCGTGAACTCCCGCGACGCCATGCCCGGGGGAGGGAAAATACGGATCGAAACGGAAAATATTCAGATCAATGCGGAGTATATCCAGAACCACTTCTATGCCAAGCCCGGGCCCTTTGTCCTGCTCACCTTTACCGATACCGGGGAGGGCATAAAAAAGGAATTGCTTTCCAGGATTTTCGAGCCCTTCTTCACCACCAAATCGGTTGGCAAGGGCACCGGACTCGGCCTGTCGATAGTCTACGGCATAGTGAAAACTCATGGAGGCTTCATCAATGTTTACAGTGAGGAAGGCAAAGGAACCACTTTCAAGATTTACCTGCCGCAGACAACCGGTAGAGTTAAGGCCAAAAGCGAAGCGGAGCCGGTTATTAAAGGCGGGAACGAGACCGTGCTGATTGTCGAGGACGAGGATATGATTCTCAATCTGGTCTTCAGCCTGCTCGGCGAGCTGGGCTACAAATGCTACACCGCTGCCAATGGGCTGGAAGGCTTGAAAGTTTATCAGGAGAAAGGCAGTGAGATAGACCTGGTGATCCTGGATATCGTGATGCCCAAGATGAACGGGCCGGAGCTCTTCGTGGAAATCCGCAAGATCAACCCGGAGGCCAAGGTAATTATGTCCAGCGGGTTCTCGCTGGAGAATGAAGATGACCTTCTGGCGCAGGGAGTGAAAGTTTTCATTCCCAAGCCTTACCAGATAAAAGTACTGGCCCGGGCGGTGAGAGAAGTTCTTGACCGGAAAACGTAAGCGGGAGACAAAATCAGTGGGCAAGCGGAAAGAAGATGTCCGGCTGCTGGCCATCGATGACGATGAACAGATAAGGAAATTTGTCCAGAGTATTTTCGAAGAGATCGGCTGGAGAGTCGATTTGGCGGAGAACGGGCCGCAGGGCATAGAGATGGTCAAACAAAATCCCGGCCGTTATTCTCTGGTGCTGCTGGATATCATGATGCCCGGCCCTTCCGGCCTGGAAGTGCTTCCCGAGCTGTTGAAATACGGAGATGAGTTGGGAGTGATCATGCTGTCGGGTTACGCCGAGGTCGGTTCGGCTGTGGAATCGATCAAGCTGGGTGCCTATGACTTCCTGCAGAAACCGGTTGATGTTGACGTGCTGCTGATCCGCGCGGAAAAAGCTCTCGCAGAAAGAGAAATTCGCAAAGAACGCAAGCAGTACCTGGAAGATATCGAACAAAAAGTCAAAGAGCGTACGACCGAGCTGGAAGCAGCCCGGAAAGCCACGATCTTCGGCCTGGCGCGATTGACCGAATCCCGAGATGAAGAAACTGGTTATCACCTGGAAAGAATGGCGGCCTACGGGGTCACCCTGGCCCGCTCGCTGAGAAAGATGGGGCTCTATCGGGATATATTGACCGATAATTTCGTGAGCCATCTGTACGAGTCGGCTCCCCTCCACGATATCGGTAAAGTAGGCATTCCGGATGCGATCCTGCACAAGCCCGGCAAACTGACCCCGAAAGAGACCAAAATCATGCAAGCCCATACTATTAAGGGGGCAAAGTCGATTGAGGATATCCAGGCCCGGGTAAAAGGACAGAGCTTTCTTTCGCTCGGGCTGGAAATCGCCCGGAGCCATCACGAGCATTTTGACGGGCATGGATACCCGGATGGACTAAAGGGTCATGCCATTCCGCTTTCGGCCAAGATCATCGCTGTGGCCGATTTTTATGACGCACTGGCTTTTCCCCGTGTGTACCGGCCTTTCAGCTATCCTCACGAACAGGTAAAAGAAATGGTCGTGGAAAGAAAAGGCGCTCACTTCGATCCGGATATCGTGGATGGCTTTCTGCTTTGCGAAAACGAGATCGTGACCATCCGCGACCACTACACGGATAACGGGCATTAAGCGGGAAGAAAACTTTTAACCGGCAGATTAATAACATTCGGAATAATAAATTCAGGAAAGAAAGCTATGGCCGAAGAACTGGAAGAATCCGCCTCGTTGAACAAATATCTGGAATTTGTCCGAAACCTGGACCTCGACAAGCTCAAGTACGAGCTGAGCAGCGAGCTGGGGCCGTTATCCGGCGAGGTACTGGATGAGCTTGAGGCGGAAAGAATTCTTCCGCGGATTAAGGTCCGGGTGTCAGAGAACGGGATGGAGGCTTTCCTCAACGTGGTGCATCCGGGCAAACCTCGCTCGGTGAGCCTGGACTTGTTGCACGAACAGCTAAAAGCCAACCCAGTGGTGAGCGGGATAATCGAGGACCACCTGGAGCGGATAGTCGACCGTCAGATATACGATCAGGAGGTCCTGGTTGCCCGGGGAAAGCTGCCCGAAAGCGGAAAGGACGGCTTCATCACGGTCCTGGTAAACAAGAGCGAAGATCCCGAAGATTTTCTGGATGCCCGGGGCAGAGTGGACTTCAAGAGGATGCGCCTGAAAAATATGGTGCATAAAGGCGAAGTGATCGCCGAGCGGGTGCTGGCCGTGCCCGGGATAGACGGTTATCTGGTGACCGGCAAGCCGCTGCCTGCCAGAGCGGTGAAAGAAGCGGAATTCAAGCTCAATCCTGATGTGGGCCTTGCGCCTGATAACGAGCTGAAGCTGGTGGCCTTGAAAGATGGTGTATTTTTTCCGGATTTCAGAATCCGGGATATAAACATTATTGATGGCAACATCAGTTACGCGACTGGAAATGTCCGGTACGAGAAATCTCTGATCGTCAAGGGGGATGTCAAGAGCGGATTTTCGGTCGAGTGCGGAGAAAATGTGGATATCTACCGCTGCGTCGAGGATGCGGAGATAATCGCAGGCGGTGACGTGATAGTAAAAGAGGGCTTCCTCGGCACCGGCAAAGGTATTATCCGGGCGAAAAATGTCACGATCGGCCATATCAAACAGCAGAGAGTGGAAGCCCGCGAAAATATTGTGGTGGGTGGCGAGGTGATGTATTGTAATCTGGTGGCGGGCGGGATAATCAAGGTCATGGGAATAAAAGGGATAGTTATCGGTGGGACCCTGATCGCGGAGAAAGGCATCGAAGTGGCCAATGCGGGGAACACTCAGAACGTTAAGACTCACTTGTGCGTTGGCTACAACAAGGCGGTCATCGCCATGGACCAGAAATTAATCGAGATTGAGCAATACCTGGACAAGGTGACCCGGAGTATCCGAATCTTCAGGGCGGTAGGCCACCTGGACAAGCTTTCCGCCAATACCAGAGGTAAGTTGCAGCTATTGATTAAGACCAGGGATGCCTTGACCGAAGAGATTGGACAGTTGAAAATCAAGCGGGAAAAAGAGCTCATGACTATCGTGGAGCACGAGAAACCCACTATCAAAGTAACCGGTACGGTCTTCTCGGGGGCGACCATCCAGATCGGAGATTTGAAAACCTATGTAACCAAGGAGATACGGAATAAAATATTCATCACGCACAAAGGCAAAATAGTCGAAGTGGCGGCTTCCTCTTTGAGCCGTGGAAAGAAGAAAGATAATCCCTGATAATCTTTAACTTCAAACGAGATGAAAAGAAAATGAAGGGAAAACGGATTCTGATCGTGGATGACGACCCGCAGATACTGACCTTTCTGAGTGACATGCTGGCTGAAGAGAGATATACCCTCGAAATCAGTGCAGGAGGTGAGGAGGCTCTGAGGAAACTCGAAGAAAAGAAATTTCATCTGGTAATCTCGGATGTCAGGATGCCGGGTATCGATGGGTTCGAGCTGCTGAAGGCAATAAAAGAACGGTTCAAAAAAACCAAAGTCATTCTTATGACCGGCTATACGGATGACTACGACATCTCGGACGCCCTGATCCTGGGCGCCGATGACTATATCACCAAGCCTTTCGACGTATCCAGGGTCATGCTGGCCGTCAACAATGCTTTTGCCCCGGAAAAACCGTAGGACCGGTTTGATTCTCCGAATATAGTTTTTTTAATCCCAGGCTCCGGAAAGAATGAAATGCTGGTAGATGACCGTAATAATGAAATAGAACTCTCAGAGATAGACCTGGATCAGTTAGATGAAAAGCCGAAAATTCTGTTTTCCGGCCAGGCAGGGAAGACCTGGAGCGATAAAGCGGACCAGTATGCGAGTGCGTTGAGAAAGGTGACCGATACCAATAAGATCCAGCCCCTGAAAAAGCTGGCCGATATCGGCAGTCTGAAGCATTTGAAATTTATCCTGCCCCTGTCTCAATACTCGAGTGAATTTATCCGGAAGATGGCCCGCAATACGGCAAGCAAGATTATCCTGCGTTCGTTGAGAGAATCGGAAGAGATTGCGGATTTCAGTATCGAACACAAAAAGAAGTTTATCGATCTGTTGGTAAAACTTGATAACAAATATAGCTATCTGGAAAAATTCAAGTTGGAAGATACCCGGATCAGCGGGGTCATTTTCGATATGCTGTCCCTGGACAACCGGGAGTTTACGGCCCAGAAGCTGGCGGAGGTGATAACCGATGAGGATGCGCGGGTGCGGGCCACCGCGGTGAAAATAATCGCCGAGATGCTCAATCAGACAGAGACCAGCTTGCTGGTCAAGCTGCTGCGAGACCCGGATGCGCGGGTTCGGGCGAACGTAATCGATGCCCTGGAATCGAGCGGGGATTCAAACGTGATCGGCATCCTGATGCGGTATAAGATGGACCGGAACAACCGTGTACGGGCCAATGCGATCAAGGCTTTGTGGAATTTGGGCCACCGGGAAATCGAGGACTCGTTGCGCGAGATGCTTTTTGACTCGGATCCGAATATGCACTCCAGTGCGGTCTGGGTTATCGGCGAGATTGGTCACAACCAGCCTAAGCTCAAAGATCTGCTCAAAATAGTGGAACACGATGAAGACCCACTGATCCAGGACAATATCGCCCGGGTCAGAAAAAAGATCGCCTGGCGGGAAAAAGGTGTGCGGGTGCTGGTTATCGACAATGATAGGGAATTTCTTCGCGAGCTGTTCAGGAAGATGGCCCATGATGGAATGCACATTATCGTGGCGTTCGACGGGAAGGCCGGGGTAGTAGCCGCGGTCAAGCAGAAGCCGGATCTGATCGTGTTGGATTTGCACATTCCGCAACTCAACGGCCTGGCGGTTTTAGAAAAACTTAAGAACGAAGAGTCAACTCGCAATATCCCGGTGGTGGTTACCTGCGAAATCAATATGGCCGAACTGATCAAAAAAGCCAGCGATATTGGAGCTGAAAAGTGTCTGATTAAGCCGTTTGATTATAAAGAGTTGAAAGAAATAATTTGTGATAGAGAAGAAATATTCTGTCAGTTTGAATCAGCGGACAAGTAAGGTTATTCGGGATTGTATCTCAAGGCAGGGAGTTATTGCTTCGTAAGGCCGAATCCTCGAAGGATTTTCGGCCTTTTTTATTTCCAAAAAAATGAAACTGGCTCAGCGAACGGAGAGTCTGAAAGATAAATTGTCGAATTGGATGGGCATGTCAGAATTTCTGTGTAAATGAACTTTGAATTAGGTTCGGGAGATCGTTAGTTGATCCCCGAAACGGATAGAGAACTGGTTCACCGCCTGGGGCCAGCCCTGCAAGGGCATGGTCCATTTTTTTGCTATGTTCTTCAAGGCCATATAGAGCAACTTAATCGCAGCTTCGTCATTTGGAAAGCTGTTCCTGTTTCTTGGTTGTCTGTTTCTTATTCTTGTCCTTATCCTTCTTGCCTTTATCTCCCATTGTGCGCCTCCGTTTTCAGTTGTCCCTCAGTTTCTCGACGCGAGGCCGCTACCGCGGCGTGAGTTCTGTCTTTGGGTACTCCCATTAGTCTGCCCGGCCGGCTGACGACCAAGCTCAGCGGCGTTGCTGCCCTGTGGGGCGCCTTATCGGGCGCCACCCGCCATCTTCACGTTTCAAACACCTTCAGCACCTCGTCGCCATAATGATTTATCCCACAACTGTCCCACGTTTTTGAATTTCAATAGCTATTTTAATCATTTCGATACACCATAAAAAGGCAGGGCGAGAGAGCGGCAAGGATATTAATGGATATTATTATCTGGTTCACATATGACTACTTTCTCGCGGCGGAGCGTACTGTAGTTGAGCTATTAAGGGGGATTTGGTTAATTAGTAAAAAGGCCCGCCCCCCGGTTGGGGGACGGGCCTTTCGCTTTTCGGCTCGGAAAGCCTTGAGAGCCTTTAGAAGCCGAAGGTTAGACTAAAGAAGTTATCGGCGGTCAGCCGGCCCTTGTTCTGGTAAGCGTAGCTGAATTCGACGAAGCGTCCGCCGAATACGCGCTTGAAGCCGCCGCCGAAACTGAGGCCGCGCAGGGTGGGATCGTCACCCAGGTAGTCATAGCCGGACTGATCCGCACCTTGAGTATACTCGTCCGTCTGGATCTGCCAGCCGCCGCGAAGCGAGGCGCTGATCACCGGGTTGAAGTTGTAGGTCAACTCGGTGCCCACCGCGTAGCTGATTGGAATGTTGTTGTTCCGCCACAATTCGGCGGCCGCCAGCCAGTTCGCGCTTTCGCTGGTGAACAGGTTGTAGCCCATCGAGATCTTGACCGTCGTGGGCAGACGGTAGGTGTGGGTCCGGATGTAGACCTGGCGGTTGTCCCGGTGGCTGAACGCACTAGGGTCCGCAGTGAAATCGCCGTAGCCGTCGGGGAAACTCCCGCCACGAGTTTCCGGCCCGACCTCTTTCAGCAGGTTCGGCCCGCGCATCGTGATGTTGGTGCCGAGGTTCTGGATCGCGAAGGCGAACTTGATCTCCCGGTCTGCCAGCTCGGTGTGATAGATAGCGCCGGCATCCATCGCGAAGGCGCTGCCACCCACGTTGTTGTAGACATCCTGATGGACGTACTTGAGGTTTATGCCCGCGACGAAACGGTCGGACAGGTTGTAGGCCACCGAGCCGCCCATCTGGAAATCGTAGGCGGCGAAGACGTCGCCCGTACCGTCCGGACTGCTCACCGTGGTGATTTCCATGTCCGGGATGTCCAGGTAGCCGGCAAAGCCGCCCACCACTATGTTGCCGTTACCGACAGGAGCGGCGAAAGCTCCGTAGCTGTAAGTCAGGTCCATGGTGTAGTCCACCACGGTCACCATCAACTCGCGCTGCTGCAGGAAGCCCAGACCGGCCGGGTTCCACCAGATCGAAGAGATGTCGTCGGCCACGGAGCTGTAGGCGCTGCCCATGCCGATCGCTCTGGCGCCGATCGGAATGAGAAGGAATTCAGCGGCCCTCACGCCGACGAACGAGGCGTCTGGATCGCGGCCTTGTCCCAGGTATTTATCCAGACCCGTGTAGTCCTGTGATGGCACCCCCTGGGCAAACAGGGAGACGGTGACGAACGTCAGGAGTACGCAGGCGGTCCTAAATGCGCGAATTGCGCTTTTCTTCAACATATGATAACCTCCGTATCTGCTGCGGGTAGAGTTCCGGTTACCGTTTGAGTTCGTGTTCATCGTCGCTCACCTCAGTTGACAATGTAGAACTTGCCGGTGAGGGTCTCTCCCCGCTGGTCCGTCACGTGGAAAAAGTACAGCCCGCTGGCAACGGTTTGGCCCCAACGGTTCCTCAGGTTCCACGGCTCGGTTCCGCCATGGTTGTCGTAACCCGTGTACTGGGACGGTTCGCTGGTGACTGAGGTTAACCGGTCCCAGTCGGTGTAGTTGCCCCAACCCTGGCGGTTGACACCGACATGGTTGAGGACGTTGACCAGGTTCCCTCTTAGCGTGTAGATCCGGATCGTGCAGCGGTCGGGAAGGTTGACGAAGTCGATCCGGCGGTTGTTGATCGACAGATCGAGGAACGACGATGCCATGTACGGGTTGGGTACAACCTTGATCCGGCTCATGTCGGCGTCTTCCTTGTCAATGGTCATGCCCTGGATGTCGAACCGCCACTTGTCGCCCGGATTGATTATGTCCGGGTTCTGCGTGAAAGTTGTCCCGCTCCAGGCGCCGAACGCCGTCCTCAGTTTCATCACCGTGCCGTTGGGCGGCATAACCTTCTGGACCATCGTGAAGACGAGGAACTGGCCGTTGACAAACAGCGTGAAGGGGGAGGTGTTCGTCGCCGGCAGGGTCTGCACCAGCATAGCCGTGCGAGACGACTGTGTGATCTCCACGTTTCTGGGACCGCCCTGTTTCCGTCCCCACTGGGTGCTGAAGGTCTGCGCCGCTACTCCCGGCGCGATGAATCCCCAGCCGCCGCCATCGATGTACGGGCTGAACGGCACCGTCGCCCCGTGCGTCTTATCCACCACGGCCACGGTCACGCTGCCGCCGGAGTTCTGCCAGGTTATCTCGTAGCCGCCGGTGCGCAGCAAGCCCTGGTAAATGCCGGTGCCGTTGTAAGTCCTGGTGTCGGCAGCGTTCCAGTTGCTCCGGTTGTTATTGATGCTGAGGGAGTCGGTATAGCCACCAGCATCGATCTGCGTCCAGACGTTGCCCTGGCGCTTGCCCTGGAAGGTAGCCTTTACGTTCCAGGTCACGCCTTCGCTCGACATGCCGCTGTGATAGGCGGTAACGCTGTTCGAGCCGCCCCGGACCTGGATAAAGGGCCCGGAGTCGTCCTGGACGTTAACCGAGGCGTCGGCCAGCACGACGAAACGCCGGCCGGCCCGGTTGCCGTTGGGCTGCAGGTCGTCGGAGACCTGCAGGTAGAACGTCTGGTCCTGGGTGATCCTCTCGCTGTTCACCGCATCGAACACCGGTGTCATCGCAGGAACGATGTAGACCGGGTCCTGGGTCAGCCAGGTGACGCCGGCCGGGCCGGTGGCAGCGCCGGTGAGCGTCGTACCAGTGACGGTGATCGGCTCGGCCGAAAAGCCGCTGGGCTTGACGTATTCGTAGCCCAGCAGCTCGGCAGCCTCATAGTTGCTCGCGTCGCTGCGCGGGATCACCGTATAGAGCGTGGCGCCGGGCCGGTTCCAGGTCTTGCCGCTGGCCGGATCGGGCAGGCTGAAGCTCGCACCCGTGGCCGGGTCGTAGTTGCGGTCGTAGGGCACCACCGCATACCAGACCTTCATGCCGTTGCGCATCCGGAAGAGCGGCTGGTCGTCCTCGTTCCTGTCGATGTAATGGAACTGCAGGCTGTTGGCCGAAAGGCTGTAGTTAGCCAGCAGTTGGGAATGCGAGTCGTTCGGGCCCACGTAGCTGCGGTAGACCCTGAACCCCTCGAAGTCATACTCCCGGTAGAGGTGGTCCGGATCGAGGGCCGGGTTTTCCTGCAGGAAGTAGTAGTAAGGATCGGCGGTCTGCAGGTTCACGTCGCTCCAGGTGATCGACACCTGGCGGTCGCCCGGGATGATCGTCAGGGGCGGGGAGGTCGGGGTCGTCGGCAGAGCGAAGTTGCCGTTGATGACGACCTCGGCTACCACCATCATATCCTCGATCGGGTTCAACACCTGCTGCATCACCGGGTCGTCGATGTTGACAAGGTCCATCTCGGGGCGGACATAGGATTCGAGCCCTGGATAGGTGATAGCATAGGTGAAATCCCAGGTGATGGTATCCCGCGGGGCGATGTCGTGGAGCTCGCCGTAGCAGGCATAGGTCATGAAGCTGGAAGGTCCGGCCCAGATCCACTGGGCGTACCTGGCGTCCTCTTCCTGGAGCATGCCGGGCCAGGCGCCTCTGAGCGGCTCGCCGGTCCAGGGATTGGTCACCCCGGGATAATAGCCGGTCTCCTTGTCCAAGGCGACCAGATAGTAAACGCCATAGGGGAAACCGACAAATATCTGCTTGTGCCCGGTGAAGCCGAACTCCGCGCTCCAGTCGACATGGTGGATCGAGGTCATTTTCATCGTCTGGTCCGCGGTGTGCGGCGGGTTGATGAACTTCAGGCCAAACAGCGGCGCCCTGGGCGGCGTCCAGCCTCCCACTGTGGGCGAGGCGCTGTAGAAGCAGAGGATCTCTTTCGAGGCCTTCAGCGCCCAGCCCTCAGTACCACTGCCGAAAGCCGCATTGCGGTGGTTGGTTACCAGCACCGCGCCCTTCCAGGTCCAGCCGTCGGGGTGGGCCTGTCCGGTAGCTTTATAGGTGGCGTTGGGGTTGTACTTGGCGTACTCGCTCATGTTGCGCGCGAAGACGTTGCCGTATACCATGTTGTTGCTTTCGGCGAAATTCAGAAAGCGCAGGGTATATTGGTAGGCAGCGCCCATGGGGCCAACATTGTAACCATAGGAATAGAAAACATCGGCCATGTTGACGAACATTGTCTCACCGCCGGAGGCCACGTTCGGCGCGCCGTTCGGGTCGCCGCGCGGGATCCGGCCCTCGATGGGCCAGGCCGCCAGCTCGTCAGGGTCCAGGTTGGTCCAGACGCGGTTGTAGCGCAGCTCGTTCATCCTGCCTTCCATGTTCGAGCCGGCGGCGGCTTCCGCCTCGATTATCGCCTTGCTCTCCAGGGAAGCCAGTGATCCCGATATCTCCCGCATGTGCATGACCCCGACGGTGTCCTCGGCCGTGCCGTCACCGTTGATGTCCTGGGCCACGGCGATAGCATGGGTCAAAGTATTGAACGTGATATTGTTGGCCGATCCCCTGGGCCATTGCCATGGTCCGTTTGTGAAAGGCCCACCCCAGCCTCTATTAACATATACGCCGATGTTGTTGCCCTGCGATGTCCTGCTCCCCCGCTGTTCGGCCTGAGCCGGGACTGCGGCCAGGGCCGCCAGCACTGCCAGGGCAACGATGCTGAGAAGGATGCTTTTACGTTCCATAAGAATACTCCTGCTTGTTTCCGTGTTGTTGGAAAAGCAGAACCGATTAGCTTCGGGCCAGGTTTAGAAGGTGAATTCCAGGCCGAAGCGGATGCGCCTGGCCAGACCCCAGCGCCTCTTGTCCATGGTGGAGTCCATCTGGCCCTCAGCGATCGCTCCCAGCGCGGCTTCATACACCGTCAGGACGCCGTCCTGGTTGAAGTCTGCGTTGAAGCGCTGCATGTTGAAGTTTCCGGCAGCCATGTTCTCCCACTTCAGGTCCACGCCGCCGGTGACGTTATCGTAGCCTTCGTAAGTGACGCCGCTCGGGTAGGCGACGTTGTTCTTCCGGTTGACGACGTTGTAGACCTCGCCGAAGAAATTCAGCTTCCTGGCAGCTCCGAAAGCAAAGATCTTGGAGAAACGGAGGTCCAGGTTGTAGTACCAGCGGCCGCGGAAGAAGTTGAAGCCCCGCACCTGGGAGGTCAGGCTTGGATCGTCGGCGCGGGTCCAGATATAGTCGCCCGTGCTACCGACATAGAGCAGGGGCTCGCCGCTCTGCAGGCTGACCACCGCGTAGCTCCTGAGGTTCTTCAGCACCTTGCCCAGCAGCGTCCCGCTGCGGTAATCGTCCGGGAACATGTGGTTCAATTGAAAGGCGAACTTGTGCGTCTGGTCGTTGTCCATCGCGCTTAGCTCATCGGGCGGCACGTAGCCCTCGCCTGTGGCTGGATCAGTGGCCAGGGTCCCGGTGTTGTACGCGCTGCCGGTGGTCCTGGAGAAGGAGAGCGTGTAGCTCAGGTTGTATGCGAAGTTGTTCGAAAATCTCTTTCGCATCACCAGGTCCACGCCCTTGATGTTGCCGCTGTCGCGGTTGACCAGCGATGTGCTCCAGCCCCGCCTCTGTTCCTGGGAGTTCCAGGCCCAGTAATTGTAGAAAAATCGTTTGTTCGCTACGTTGCCGGTAACGTCGCGGTAATAGGAGACCAGGTCCAGGACCATGTCTTGGGTCAGCAGGTAGCTCAGCCCCGCCTCGAAGGCATCGGTCTTGGCGTAGCCCAGGTCCCCCTGGTTGCCGCCGCTGAACAACTGGGTCATGCCCGGCAACTGGGCGAATACGCCGTAGTTGAACCGCAGCTGCGCCTTGTCTGTGACCGGGAAGGCCACGTCGAAGCGCGGCGACCAGATGGTCTTCACCTTGGGATGGACGTCCTCGCCCACCAGGTCGGTCGGGCTCAGGCTCCAGTTGGCCCGCGGGGAGAAGCCGTCGTAGCGGACACCGTAGTCGATCACGAAGTCGCCGAGGTCGGTGCGGTTCTGCGCGTACCCGCTCCAGATCTGCGGCTGGTAGCCGAACTCGTTCAGCCGGAGGCGCTCCACGTAGCGGTAGTCGATGCGCCAGGCGAGGTTCGTGAAGGAGGTCAACTGGAAACCGAGCTTGGCCCGGTTGTAGCGGTTGAGCTGGAGATCCATGTCCGCCTTGAAGTTATCCTGCTGCTCTTTCAGGTAAAAATAATTGTAATAATAGGCGGTATAATCGCCCCTGCGGAACGGGTTTTCGTACTCCACGCCCATTTTCCAGCCGACCGCTCCATCGGCCCACATTTTTACGTCAGTCGGGAATTCCCGGTTGGGAAAGTGCTCGATCTGGTACTGCACGTCGTGCACCGCGTAACCCAGGAACGTATTACGCTCCCAGTTGTCCGCGATACTGGAGTTGTTGTTCTCCACCGCCTTGACCCAAGTGTAGCGGAACTGCAAGGCCGCGCTGCGCTCGGCGGACCGGAAGATTTCCCAGTCGGCGCCGACCAGGAGGTTGGACGTACGCGTTTTCCTGGCGTAGTTCTGCCAGACGTGCAGGACCGTATCGGCCCCCCAGTCCCTGGCAGCCCAGACCGGGTCGCCCTTGTAGAACAATCCGGTCTGGAAGTAATTGCCCTCCCCCTCCCAGCCGTTCGGGTAGCCGTACTGGTTCCTGGAACGGTTGACCGAGCTGATAAATTTCAGGCTCGAGATCGGAGAGTAGGTAATCTTGCCGGTGCCCAGGGTCCTGTCTCCCCAGTTCGACGCGGAGTTCCGTGCCGGATTGAAGGGAGTGAACAGGGTCATCTGGTGCAGGGGGCTGTTGGCGTCGTACAACTCGGGAAAGTCCTGCTGCAGACGGGTAACGTAGCTTTCGTGACCCATCCGGAAGGCTTCGAGGCTGAACGGCGGAGTGGCCAGGGAGCCCAGGAACGGGTCGTTGCGGATCGAGTTGTTGAGCCGGTCGATGAAATCCTGGTTGACACCCCGGAAGCCTTCGTCGGCGTGGGAATAGCTGCGGTCTTTTTCAGCCTGCACCTCGCCGGAGACGTGGAAATACAGGTTGGGCACAAGCGGAATCGGGCCGCCGATACTGGCGGTCAGTTGGTTGTAGCCCCAGTCGGATGTGCGCGGCATCACGCCGTCGGTCGTCCAGCGCACGTTGCCCCTCAGGTCCGGGCCGCCCTCCTTGGTGACGATGTTGATGATGCCGCTCTGCGCGTTACCGTATTCGGCCTGGAAGCCGCCGGTGATGATGTCGACCTGTTCGATCGAGGCGGTGGAGAACTCCAGCGGCGTGGTGTCCTCGCTGCGGGACCCCACTTCCTCGTCGAAAATCCAGCCCTGTCCCTGACGGAACGGATCGGCGGTATAGTTACGCACCATCACGCCGTCGACCACCATCGCCTCCTCGCCCAGACGGCCGCCGCGGATACGCAGACCGCGGCCCATGGCGTCGCGGCCGCCGGCATCCACGCCGGCTTCGAGGATCATCATGTCCTCCAGCCTCTGGGCCGGTATTTCAGAGATTCTTTCAGCGGTCAGGCGCTGCTTGGTGACAGTGTTGTCGCGCGGCATAAGGACTTCCGTCTCTCCCTGGACCGTAATACCTTCCAACTGCACTACGGTAGAGCTGAGAGCGGCGTCGACGGTGGTGGTTTGCCCGGCCAGGATCAACGTATTGGTCACCGTGGTCTTCTGGTAGCCGGTAAAGGTAAAGGTGACGTCTCGCGGGCCGGGCGGAACACTGAGGATAAAATAGTAACCATCCTTATTGGTTACGTTCCCCATGCGCGTGCCCTCGATCACGACCTGTGTGCCTTCCAGCGGCTGGCCCGTATCCTTGTCTCTGACAGTACCTTCCACCTTGCCGGTGGTAAGCTGGGCAGCCGCGTTTACGGCCAGCAGCGATATCATTGCCAGGATCGCTGCCGCGTATCCTCTGAATGATCTTTGCTGCATAAAAACCCCCGCAATGAGTTAAGGAATTTCACAACTGTCAATTTACGCCACGTTAATTACATAGGCCTGCCTCCGGGTGGTTGAGTGGTCGGTTGATTTGAGGGGAATGCACTCGAATCAGATCAGTGCCCGGCTTGTCTCACCTCCTTTCGCTGGGGTGGCTCCGCTCATCGCGGAGGTGTCTGTAATGATTGATCCGAGCAGGGGGCTGCCCGGTCAAACGTCGTGTTTAAGCCGGAAATCGGTGCGCCATCGACCATACTGTTCTCATGCGCATCGGGGAAAATCACTCCCGAAGTATGCAGGGCCTCCCTGATCGTGTAGGTCGATACCGGTTTTTCGAAATAATGATCGGCGCCCAGACGATAGGCCCGTTCCCTGATTTCCGGGCTGCCGAAAGCGGTGATCATGATGACCACCGTCTCGCTCTGGTGGTTCTTGATATACCGGATAAGATCAAGCCCCTCCTCGGAAGCCTCGCCGCTGAGGCGGAGGTCAAGAATGGCCACGTCGTAAGTGTTCTCTTCGAGCAGCTGGATCGTTTCATCCTTGGTTTCGATCGCATCGACTATGAAATTGTGGCGCTGCAGAACCTTCCTGTAGGCAAACAGTACCGCCGGTTCATCATCGACCAAGAGGATGCGCCTGGACATTCGGTATCCTCACACGAGGTTCACATAAGTAATTGAGAGTACAAATCCTTTTTAAATGAAAAGAAATCAGTTTGACATCGAGTTAATAACTACCTGATTAATACTGCAGAGCGGGATAATTCGAATTACATATCATCAAGAAAGGATAATCGTACACCTGCGGCCAAATCGGAAGGATGGTTCATTCAAATCGTCATCGCTTAACTCATTCTAATATTCTAATATTATTCGAAGTACGAATCCTTTCTTGAACGAAAAGAAGACAGTTTGATATCGAGTTAATAACTACCTGATTAATACTGCAAAGCCGGATAATTCAAATTACATATCACTAAGAAAGGATAATCGTACACCTACGGCCAAATCGGAAGGATGGTTCATTTAAATCATCATCGCTTGACTCATTCTAATATTATTCAACATTAATGTCAAATCCTTTGCCCAAAAAGTCAAATCCTTTGTCAAAATCCAAATTGGGTCAGTAGCAACTTAAAATGTATCTCAATATCAATTCCGAAAAATCTTGATTCTCATATTATGGAGGACTGGACTAAGTATCGGTTTAGTTGGCTTACTTTGGATAAGTTGGTAGAAAGGAACATGATCGATATTCACCATATCAAAATTGAAATTGTCGAGTACATAGAATCTAAGCCTGGGATACCCCCAACTTCCACGCATGTACGCGAGATAATCGAGCTGATCGAAAAACAGAATATCAGGCTGATGATAGTGGCTAACTATTTCGAGCCGAACACTCCCAGAATGATCGAGAGCCGTACCGGTATCAAGGCGCTTTTCCTGCCACTCTCCTGCGGTGGGAACGAGAAAGTGGTGGATAATTTCGCCCTGGTCGATTACTGGCTGGATGAGATTCTGGCAGCCACTCAGTCTACCGCAGAATAGAAAGGAGAGCCGATGTTGGAAGCGCTTATTTTTCTTCTGCCTCCGGTATCCGTCTGTGTCATCCTGGCGGGTATTTTCAGCTACCTGGGCCTTCATGTACTCCAGCGCGGAGTGATTTTTATCGATATCGCCATCGCCCAGATAGCGGCTCTCGGAACGCTGGTGGGCATAGTTGCCGGGATCGGTGCTGAAAGCTCTATTTCCTATTTCATTTTGATAGCCTTCGTTTCGTTCGCCTCTCTGGTATTTTCGTTAATCAAAAAGAATTCTATCGAAGTGCCGCTGGAGGCTGTAATCGGGATTGTCTTTGGGCTTTCACTGGCAGCGGCATTATTTATCGCCGAGTTTGTACCACAGGGCGCTGACTATATTAAGGAAACACTCACCGGCTCTCTTCTCTGGGTCACTTGGGGTAAGGTTGCACTTTGTGCAGTGATCAGTTTCGTGATAGGCGCGTTTCACTATATCTTCCGTGAAAAGTTTATCAGACTCTCGGAGAAAAATACAGAAGTTGCCATTGACGGAGATAAGCTCTGGGATTTCCTATTCTATTTTACTCTCGGCCTGGTGGTCGTGGAGGCGGTGAAGATACTCGGAGTTTTCCTGGTCTTTACCCTGTTAGTGGTACCCGCGGCTATCTCGCTGATATTCTTTACCGGTTGGAAAGCCAGGGTGGCTGCCGCCTGGATTACCGGAAGCGCGGCAAGTGTGATCGGGACGGCTGCGGCCGACAAATTCAACATTCCCAATGCGCCATCTATTGTCTGCCTTTTGGGCCTGCTTCTTGTTCTGGCGGCTCTGGTCAAAATCTCATTTTTTAGAAAGGTTATACCATAGACGCTTTAATTTGATAAGGATACGAGTAAATCTATCGGGAAGGATAAGGACTATGATGGAAATGTTGATTTTTATGGCGGCACCGTTCACCGCCTGCCTGGTACTTATCGGTATGCGCGGCTACCTTGGCCAGCACGTGCTGAAACGGGAAATAATTTTCATTGATATTTCGCTGGCGCAGATTGCGACACTGGGTGCCACTGCCGGATTTATACTCGGTATCGATCTACACAGCGGCTTTGTCACTTTTTTCTCGCTGGGAGCGGTTGCTTTTGCGGCATTTGTCTTTGCTTTTGCCCGCTACAGTTGCCGGATGGTGCCTCAGGAAGCTGTTATCGGAGTGAGTTATGCGGTTGCCACGATGGCGGCGATAATCATGATTGACAAGGCGGCAGGCGGGCACGAACATATTCGTGAAATGCTCTCGGGCTCGATTCTTTGGGTCCACTGGGAACAGGTCGGCTGGAGTGCCGCAGTTTTTTCACTGGTGGGTCTTTTCCACTTTTTCTACCGTGATCGCTTCAACCGGCTCTCGCTGGATTATGACAGGGCGAGAAGTGAAGGAATGAGGGTCCGCTTATGGGATTTCTTCTTCTACCTGAGCTTTGGCGTGGTGATGATATATGCGGTGCAGATTGCCGGAATTCTGCTGGTGTTTTCTTTCCTGATAATACCTGCCACTATCTCGATCCTGCTCGCTCAAAACTGGGGCAGTAGGATTGGACTCGCCTGGGCGGTCGGCGCCGTGGTGAGCCTGATCGGACTGGTACTGTCCTGGAAAATGGACCTTCAGAGCGGCCCGACCATCGTCTGTCTTCTGGGGGCCGCACTGCTAATTGTTATGCTGGTGAGGAGAATCATCCTTTCAAGGAAAGAGCGAGTTATCCATCAATACTGAGTTGTTTGTAAAAATTCCATTTTACCCCGGAGGTTCAAGGCTCCAGCTGCAAATACAATTGCCACGGAGCGTGGTATTGCGCATAATCAATTTGTGCAGTTTACCATCAATACATGAGGAGATAACTGTAATGAAATGGAAATCTTTGTTATCAAGACGTGAATTTTTAGCTAATTCGTCCCTTTCCGTGGCCGCAATTGCTTCAGTTGAAACTGGTTCCGAGAATAGTGTTATTCCGGCACCGGATTATTCGATTCCCGAGAGCGGTTTTCATGGTAAGCTTGAGAACAAACGCGACTGGAGCAGCGATCCCCGCTCAGGAAAAGTAGTCTTTCTCTCCCACTGCATGCTCAATCTAAACGCGCGCATGATAGATTGCGCCGATTTCCCTTCAATGTTCGAGCCGCTTGTCGATTACCTGCAGAAAAATCAGGTAGGGCTTATCCAGATGACATGTCCGGAGCTATACTGCCTGGGGTTGGGTCGATTCGATGTACGGATTGGCCTGGAGAGCCGGGCTGGAAGAGAGCGTCTTGAACGGCTGCTCGACGACCTGATCTTTACAATCAGGGAGTACCTCTTCCAGGATTTCGAAGTCGTGGGTATCCTGGGCAAGGAGGGTAGCCCCTCTTGCGGAGTAACTCGCACCTGGCTCGATGAGCGGCAGCAGGACGGCCAATGAGTATGGATCAGGGAACTAAAAAAACGCCTGACCGTGGAAAAATTAGACATACCGGTAATCGGTGTGGCCGACCACGAGCAGGAGAAAGCTGTCGAATGGTTGGAAAAGAGGCTGCAGAAGGGGTGAGTTGGAGAACTGAGGGAGAGGGTTGCCTGATGTTTATTTCCGAATTTCATCATGTGAATGCAGGTTTTGCCTGAGATTCACCCCAACCGGAGCGTCCAATGTCCATCCGTCTTGCCTGCGCAGTCCTGCTGGCTTTTATGGCCGGCTTAATCCAACCCTCTTCGGGAAGTGAAGTATTTAACCCGTATCGCGTGCTTCTGGTGATCGGCGACCAATGGGAGGATTCCTCGAGCTACCTGATTGACATTCCACTCTCCAAGGCCCCGGAGTTCGACCATACCATCCGCCCCAAGGGTATGGATTTTTTCCAGTTGGTAGTGATGCTCAAATCCTGGGGCAATTTGAGAATAGGCGACAAACTTGAAAAAATGAGTGGACTCGCGAAATCTCGTAAATCCGCTCTACTGCTGGGTTTCAAGATGGTGGGCACTACTGGATTCGAACCAGTGACCTCCTGCTTATAAGGCCGGAAGGATATTCTTACCGCAACTTACCAAAGACTTACCGCAACTGCATTTCTCACAGAAGTTACATTTACCTTGACTTACCGTTAGAAACTCTTATATTTGGTTTAGAGGTTGGAAATAAGGTTGGAAATTACCCGCAAGGGAGGTTCCATGCAGCGAATCAAAACCGACTATGTGGGGGTCTACTACCGGCTGGCCCGCCGGCCAGGTGGTAGAGGGAAAGAGAAAATCTATTACGTTGTCTTCAAGCTCGACGGGGTCACGCGGGAGGAAAAGGTCGGCGGCCAGTACCGGCAGGCTATGACTCCAGCTCGGGCCGCCCGGATTCGGGCGGATAGGATCGAGGGCAAGCGGCTATCGAACAAAGAGGTCAGGGAGAAGCGGGCGGCTGAGAAGGCGGCCCTGGAAGCCCGCTGGACAATCTCGCGGCTCTGGAGCGAATACCGGGCAAACAAGCCTGATACGAAAAGTCTCCGGTCAGACGACTATATGTTCCGCAAGTACCTGGCCCCTGTATTCGGGGAGAAGGAACCTCAAGGGCTTATTCCCCTGGAGTTCGACCGGCTGCGGCTTGCACTACTGAAAACCAAGTCGCGGCAGACGGTTGCCTACCTGCTGAAACTCATGCGCCGGATCGTCAACTTCGGGGTCAAGCGGCAGCTTTGCCCACCCCTGGGCTTCACGATTGAGCTGCCGAAAGTGAGCAACGTCAAAACTGAGGACCTTTCCCCGGAACAGCTCAAGCGGCTCCTGGAGGCTATCGAGGCGGATCCAAATACTGCGGCCGGCGGCATGATGAAGCTGGCCCTGTTTACCGGCATGAGGCGCGGGGAAATGTTCAAGCTACAATGGCAGGACATAGACTTCGAGCGCGGTTTCATTTTGATCCGGGGGCCGAAAGGGGGCCAGAACCAGGTTATACCGATGAACTCCGAGGCGCGGGCGCTCCTGGAGCGGCACAGCGTAGGCCGATCCTCCCCTTACGTTTTCCCAGGCCGCGGTGGGCGACAGCGGACGGACGTTAGGAAACAGACGCGGCGGATCGCGGAAGCCGCCGGCCTGCCGAAAAGCTTCCGGGCGCTCCACGGCTTGCGCCACGTTTTTGCCTCAATGCTGGCCTCCAGCGGCCAAGTCGATATGTACACCCTGCAGAAGCTCTTGACTCACAAAAACCCACAGATGACACAGCGGTACGCTCATTTAAGGGATGAGACCTTGCGGCGGGCCTCGGACCTGGCCGGGCGGCTGGTAAGCGAAAACGAATCCCGGACCGCTTGAATAGACGTATTCTAACCACCCGCGAGGGCACAACCTGGAGGCAAAATGAGCAAAATGACAGTTTATTCAGTTTATCAGAATGCCGGCCCGATATTGGGTGGCGGTGACAGCCCGGTTGCGGCGTGGGCTGACTGCAAACACTGGGGTTTCGATGTAGAGGACGACCCGAACTACGGACACGTATACCGGGCCCGCGAATACGAGGGAATAGGGTGCCTGGAGGATGTCCGTACCGACACGTCTGACCCTGACTGGTATGATATTAAGAATAGGCAGATCGTTGATCCGCCAGAATCCGATTAAAGGGACGAAAGGAAATATGCAGGACTCTACAGGAGTAAAACGGTTTCCAAGAACAGACGTTCGAAAGCAAATAAACAAGATACGGGATCGGGCCGGCCTTCCCAAAGACTTCCGGGCGCTCCACGGCTTGCGGCACGTCTTTGCTTCAATGCTGGCCTCCAGCGGTGCGGTCGATATGTATGTCCTGCAGAAACTCTTGACTCACAAAAGCCCGCAGATGACGCAGCGGTATGCACACTTGCGGGACGAAACGCTCAGGCGGGCCTCAGACCTGGCCGGGCGACTGGTGAGTGAGACTGAGAAAAACGAATCAAGCCGGAGCGCCTGATAGGACTGGCAGACAATAGGCGGCCCCGCACCTCCCTTGAGCCAGTTTTCCGCCGGGCAACTTTTTTTAATTGTCTGTATACATTACTTGACAACGCTACGGACGGTTACTTATAGTAAGTAAGAGACCAATTAAGGACGGTCTTCGTGGATACTCGCTTGCGTCGTAAATAATATCCCGAGGACTGTCCTTTTTTTGTATTATATCCGGATGTTTCTTTCTTAACCTATTGACATGGTTCAGTAGTGTAAGAGAACTGTTTCCAGCTGAGAGGAGTTAGTATGCCGCTTGAGGATATTAGTCTGATTGATGAACGCCAGCTCGCTGAGACGTTGGGAATGGCGCTTCAAACGATTCGGAATTGGAGACACACGGGTCACGGCCCGGCCTATCTAAAAATCGGTGGCCGGTCGGTCAGATACCGGCTCGTTGACGTGCGCGAATTTGTCGAACGCCAGCGGATCGTGCCGGATGGGAGTGAAAATTGATTACCAGTTTCGGTTTATAACAGTGAATCAGGACCGCGCCAATGGAGAAAGAACTCTATTTTCTACCGCACGATAACTTCGTCATTATCGAAAACGAGCTGCTATGTCCTCCGGCTTCTCGTACCCCTTCAACAGCTCATCAATCAACTCATCCCTGATCTGGCTCATCTACTGCCTCCTGTGCAAATGGTGAGCACTTCCTTATTCTCGTCCATTTACACAGAATTCTTTACACTCCTAATTGGATTATAACTTCGAGACTTCGCAGAATAACATTGAAAACCTGTCGCCGTCTTAGAGAATTACAACCAACCCGCTGCAGGCCTTGTTGACAGCCCTGTTCATCGAATGATTATCCACAAAGACAGGTCACATGCCCAACCATGACAGGAGTTAATCATGAAAATGCTTCCTCTTTTTTTGCTGGCAGTGCTTTCGGTATCGGTGACGAGCTTTGCCCAACTCCCCTATAATTTTACGGATACCGAAAACGACAGGGATATCCAGGCTTACTGGTACAATGTCTACCCGGATTCCCTGCCCGAGTCGAGGGAAACTTCATATTTCGGATCATCCATGCAGGTTTACTGCAAGGTACCGGCCGATACTTTCCGGCTGCGGGTGGAAACGTACCTGAAAAACGGAGAAAAGATTTTCGACCGTTGGTTCAGGATTGAAAAGGACACGCTCGTTTACGCCGAGGGTGAAGAAAAAATCAAATGCGATTACGTGATTCTGAACGGATTTTTGAGCCTTGGTTACCCGGTGACGCGTTCCACGGAGAATCCGGAGAGGATAGCCGTGACTCTCAGCGCGGCCCGCGCCGATAGGAAAAAAGAAATAAAATGCCGCTATTATAAGCTCTACGGCTGGATAAAGGACTTCGAGGGCCGGCCATTCAGAGCTGCTCTGCGGATCAGCCCCGACTTTTTCGGCCATCCCACGGGAGGCTGGAGCGATTCATCCGGCTATTATGAAATACTGCTCCCGGAGCGGACCTACAACAGCATTTATGTGGATGACCAGACTTACGGAATAAAAACCCTCGAAGCCTGGGGCTGGCACATTATCATGGACTCCGACCAGCGCCTGGATTTCAAAGTCGGTACGGCGGAAGTTTATAACCTGCATGCCTGGCCGAACAACGGGGGAGTCGGCGCATTTTTTATTTCCTTCCGGCCGATGGCGCTCATTCCCCTCGATGGGGCTAAAAATGATAGCGAGAATTCGACCACTCTCAACGGGAAAGAGTTGAAAGTTATCGATATAGCGCCCGCATTGAAAGCAGGGGACATAAGGGTAAAGGTAAACGGCAGGGAAGCGGAGATTTATTCCCTGCAGAAATATTACGAAACAGGCAGAGATAGAGCTATGCCGGCTTATCTGATCCAGGTGAGAAAACAGGAGTACCTGGGCAAGGTGACGTTCGAGGTGGAATATCAGACAGAGATGGAAATCTCCGGGCAGAAAGTTTTTCGCAGCAGCATGGGATACTGCCAGATATACCTGAAATATGGAGGCATGTCCGAACTGTTTTAGGGGATGAAAATAGAATTATTTCAGCCGGATAATTGTACAAGAATTTTGTCGAAATATTTTCAGAATTTCAGGGTGAAAACAGTCAGCTCATTCGGCCTGGACTGAACACTGATCGTGCCGTGGTGCAGGCGCATGATCTGCCGGGCCAGGCTGAGGCCGATACCGGAACCTTCCTGGCGGGTGGTAAAGAAGGGGATGAAAATTTTGTCCTTCACCTCCTCCAGGATTCCAGGGCCGTTGTCGAGGGCCTGAATCACGGTCCGGCTGCCGGAGTCGATCCGGGCATTCAGCTCGATCCATCCTCCCGGCCTGCCTTCCAGAGCCTGGATGGAATTGAGGACGAGATTGATCAGCACCTGCTCGATCAGTTCTGGATCGGCCGTGAGCTCCAGGGATTGCGGTTCCACTGAGGAACGGAGCTCGATCGATTTTTCTTCCGCCTGCCGGCGCATCAGCTGCATCGCTCTGGCAAAAAGCTCGGTAACCGGGAAGATCCGGAAATTCGGTTTCGGGATGCGGGTCATTTTCCGGTAGGTTTCCACGAAATGCAGCAGCCCCTGGCTTCTTTTTTTGATCGTTTGAACGGCTTCCAGGATGTCCGGAAGCACCTCCGGTCGTATTTCCCGGTAATCCGGTCCACCTGCAGGTTGAAGGAGTTCGTGGGCGGTCGAGGCCAGCGAGGAGATCGGCGTTATCGAGTTCATGATTTCGTGGGTCAGCACCCGAACCAGGTTCTGCCAGGCTTCCATCTCTTTTTCTTCCAATTCGCTCTGGATGTTATGGATCGAGGCCAAGGTGAATACTTGTCCCCTCATTCTGAGCTCCGTGGCTGAAATCGCCAGGTAGCTTATTTCGCCATCGTATTCGACCTTGACCAGGGCTTTCTTGCCGGCTTTGAGCCGAAAAAGAGTCGCGACCAGGTCCCGGCTGAATGATTCCAGGGATTCTATATTGTCAAGCGAAGTGGTTTTCAGCAGACGCTGGGCGGCGCCGTTCATCAGCTCCACCCGGCCGTCGCTCTGGTAGCAGAGAAGTCCGACACTCACGTGCTGGACCACGGTTTGCAGGTATCGATAATGTTCTTCCTTCTCCGCCCGCGCGCGATGGAAGGCGTCGAGCACTTCGTTGAAATTGAGCCTTAGCCGGTCAAAGCCGGCGCCGATCCCCTGGGCGCTGAAGGACTGGGAAAAGTCCGCGTGACGGATGGCCTCAAGGAAACGGGACAGCTCGAGGTTCATGGTGTCAACGAATTGAATCAATGCATAGATCTGATAGATGGTAAGGATTACGACAATGGCTATCGTGGCGTAGTAGTCGGTCTTGAGCAGCAGGTAGAAGACGAGGCACACCGAGGCGCTCAGCGCAAGCACCCGCAGAAGGCAGAGGGCGCGGAAATTTCTAAAGGCCATATTTACCCAACCTTCGGTAGAGGGCGCTACGGGTATATCCCAGTTCCCGGGCGGCGCCGGAAATGTTGCCCCCGTGCTTCTCGATGGCTTTCCGGATAATTATTTTTTCCACTTTTTCCATATTGAAATCCTCGAACACCAGGCCGTCCTCTTCCCTAACATCCGATCCCGAGCAGGGGAAGCTGTCCGGCTGCAGCACCCTGCCCTCTCCCAGAATTACCGCGCGCTCGACCGCGTGGCGCAGTTCGCGGACATTGCCGGGCCAGGAGTACTTTTTGAGTTTTTCCAGGGCGGCCTGGGACAGATTCTTGGGCGGTTTCTGGTATTTGCGGCAATAGACTTCGAGGAAATGATCGACCAGCAGCGGGATATCCTCGGCCCGCTCCCTGAGCGGGGGCAGATGGATCTCGACCGTGTTGATCCGGTACAGGAGGTCCTGACGGAACTGGCTCCGGGAGACCATCCCGTGTATGTCATGATTCGTGGCGCAGATCAGACGGACATCGATAGGGACCGGCTTGTTGGAGCCGAGGCGGGTGACAGTCCGGTTTTCCAGGACGGTAAGAAGTTTTGACTGCAGGGTCAGCGGGAGGTTTCCGATTTCGTCCAGGAAGAGAGTCCCGGCCGAGGCTATTTCGAAGCGTCCGGCTCTCAGCTCTTTCGCATCGGTGAAGGCTCCCTTGACGTGGCCGAATAACTCGCTTTCGAACAAAGTTTCGCTGACCGCTCCCATATCGACCGTGATGAACGCCTGGTTTGCCCGCCGGGACTGGCGATGCAGGGCCCGGGCGACCAGCTCCTTGCCCGTGCCGTTTTCGCCGAGGATCAGCACATCGGCGTCCGTGCCGGCCACCTTGCGGACCGTGTCGAAAACCCGCTGCATCGCAGTGGAGACGCCCAAAAGGTCCTGGAACTTGCGGTCGAGGTCGGCGCTGAGCTGGTCCTGGCGCGAGCGCAGGTGACTCACTTCCTCACGGGATTGCCGCAGTTTCATGGCCGAGGAAAGCGTGGCCAGCAGCTTCTCGTTCTGCCAGGGCTTCAGCACGAAATCCACCGCTCCGGCCTTGATCGCCCGTACCGCCAGGTCAACATCGCCGAAGGCGGTGATCAGGATGACCACCGCATCGGGATCGACCTCGAGTATCGTGTCAAGCCAGCGGAACCCCTCCACCCCGCTGGTGGAGTCCTGAGTGAAATTCATATCCAGAAGGATGATGTCGTAGCTTTCGTTCCGCAGAAGGCTGGGGATCAGGCGCGGGTCTTTTTCAGTGTGCAGAATGTTCGCATGCTGCTTGAGGAAAAGACGGGCGCTCAGCAGGACATCCTCGTCGTCATCGATAACCAGGATTCGGTTGAATGTCTTGCTCACGGTCGGCGGCTTCCCAGAAGGTAATGTTCGACAAAAACCCGAGGTTCAGGACGGCATCGAGAGAGATTGGCGCTATGATTAAAAGCACAATCCATGCCACTATTGCGCTCATTGCCCTGCCGCAAGCCGGCTTTCCCTCTGCCCCCGGCAGTCAGGGATACGGACCGGACAGGTCTCTTGATTCTAATCATTTTTCATTCAAGAAGTTAGAAAGTCAAGGAGAAGAATCTTGCATTCCGCTCCGGGATTCCGGGCAGGCTTGCCGAAGTACGCGCATTCTTCCGACCTTCCCTTGATCGGAAAAGTACAGCCAGCTCCGGCTGCAAATTCTGACCCGCCAGCGGACAGTGGTGTATCGCCAGCGGACACTTTTCCTTAACCAGAAAACGCACAGTCCCAGTAATTATTTAAAATTCAATTACTTACAATAATGGCACGCTTGTCGCTATATGAAAGGCCGCGGATGATTTGATGACGTTTGTCGTCCGGTCTGTAAAAGGAGGAAACATGTGGCCTCTGTTAGATAAAATAATCGGAGTCTGGATTCAAGCGGTCATGCTGCTGATGGTGACTTCCATAATATTTGTCTGGTTCTCCGGCTCCCGGAAGAGAAATTAGGAAGAAGGGTGCTATGGATCGAATAATCGAGAAAAAGCGGTTTTCCCTGAAACGCATCCTGATCGCATCGTTCAGCTTAATGTTTATCCTGGCGGCTTTGTACGGTTTTATCCTGGGAGACCACAGCGCGAAGCTGAACGTGGAACTCGAGCGGGTGACGGTTTCCACGGTGAGCAAGGGGCCGTTTCAGGAATTCATCCCCGTGCGGGGCAACGTGGTCCCGCTCAAGACCATTTACCTGGACGCCGTGGAGGGCGGGCGGGTGGAGAAAAGATTCGTGGAGGAGGGCCTCACGGTCCAGAAAGGCGACCCCATCCTCCAGTTGTCCAATCCCGCCCTGGAACTGAACGTCATGAGCCAGGAGGCGCTGCTGCTGGAGCAGATGAACAACTTCCAGACCATCCGGATCAGCCTCGACCGGCAGGGAATTGAAAGGCAGAACCAGTTGATCGAGACCGAGCACCAGCTGAAAATAGCGGAAATCGACTTCGAGCAGAAAAACGGATTGTTCGGCAAGGGGCTGGTCGCCAAGCTGGAGTACGAGACGAGCAGTAACAATCTCGAGTACTGGCGCAAGCGGCGGGAATTCATGGTCCAGACCCTGTACCAGGACTCGCTCTATCGCAGCGGGCAGATTGCCAACCTGGAATCCTCGGTACAGCGCCTTCAGTTGAACCTGACGGCGGTAAAACAGAACCTGGAGAACCTTTTTCTCAGGGCGCCGGCGAGCGGCCAGCTTACGCTGCTCGAGGCCGAGATCGGCGAACAGATACCCCAGGGCAAGCGTCTGGGTCAGATCGACGTGCCGGAGGGGTACAAAGTCAGGGCCGAGATAGACGAGTACTACATCTCCAGAGTAAACCAGGGGCAGACCGCTACCTGCGAGCTGACGGGAAGCCAGTACCGGCTCGTTCTCAACAAGATGTACCCGGAGGTGCGCAACGGGCAGTTCGAGGTGGACCTGGAGTTCGTGGAGCGGGTGCCGGAGGGGATCCATCGGGGCCAGAGCCTTCAGCTCAAGCTTGCCCTGGGAGACCTGTCCGATGCGAGTCTGGTGGCAAGAGGGGGCTTTTACCAGGCTACCGGCGGCAACTGGGCTTTCGTAGTCGACCCCTCGGCTAAGTTCGCGCTACGGCGGCCGATCCGCCTGGGACGTCAGAACACCGATTTCTTCGAGGTGCTCGAGGGACTCGAACCTGGAGAGAAAGTGATAACCTCGAGCTACGAAAATTATCAGAACATCGATAAGCTGATTCTGGAAAAATAAACCGGCTGAAGAACAATTTGGTCTTATCACGTGAGGCCTCGAGCCTCGGGAAATTAATCCAACTGGAGGCATTAATGATTAAAACGGTTGATCTGTGCAAGGTTTACACCACCGAAGAAGTGGAAACGACCGCTCTCAACAACGTGAACGTCGAGGTGTCGCAGGGGGAATTCGTCGCCGTCATGGGACCCTCGGGCTGCGGCAAATCGACCCTGCTCAACTTGCTCGGCCTGCTGGATCAGCCCACTTCCGGCCAGCTTCACCTCAACGGCCTGGAAGTGTCCCGCTATTCGGAAAGGCAGCGAGCAGCTTTGCGCAAAGCCAGCCTCGGCTTCGTTTTCCAGAGTTTCAACCTGATCGACGAGCTGACAGTTTATGAGAACGTCGAGCTGCCTCTGCTCTACCTGAGGACCAAGGCCGGTGAACGCCGGAAGCGCGTGTCGGAGGTGCTGGACCAGATGGAGATCACCCATCGCCGGAACCATTTCCCTCAGCAGCTTTCCGGCGGGCAGCAGCAGCGGGTGGCCGTGGCCCGGGCGGTAATCTCCAGACCGAAGCTGATCCTGGCCGATGAGCCGACCGGGAACCTGGATTCAGCCCATGGCGACGAGGTGATGAACCTGCTGCTGAACCTGAACCAGTCCGGGACCACCATCGTCATGGTTACTCACTCGGTGCACTATGCGGAGTATGCCCACCGGACAGTGCACCTGCTGGACGGCCGCGTGGTGACCGAAAACGTCCGGGAGGTCCTGGGTGTTTAGCAACTATCTCAAAGTTGCTGTCCGCAACCTGCTGCGGCACAAGGTCTATACAACGATAAACATCCTGGGCCTGGCGGTGGGCATCGCCTGCTGCCTGGTCATCGCCCTGCCGGTCTGCTACCACCTTACTTTTGACCGGTTCCAGCGCAACTTCGACAGGATTTGTAGAATAACCATGATCGCGAATTTCAAGGACCAGGAACCTATCGGCCACGGTGGGTCTTTCGGGCCGATGGGCCGGGACTTGATGAAGGATTACCCCGAGGTGGACGGGTACGCAAGATTGTATATGGATTACGCAGCCGCGCAGCTGCGCCAGGCGGACACGCGAATAAAAGTATGGACGACCTGTTACAGTGAGCCTGCTTTTTTCGATCTGTTCAGCTTCGAGCTGGCCGAGGGGGATCCGAAGACCGCCCTTTCCGCTCCCAACAGCCTGGTACTGACCCACCAGACCGCCCACAACCTGTTCGGAGGCAAGGACCCGCTGGGCCAGATGGTGGAGTTGAACGACGGGATGAACGGAAAGACTACTGAATTCATGGTCTCCGGGGTCCTGAAGGACCTGCCAATCAATTCCCACATCCAGTTCGATATTCTGCTCCCGCTGCGGAGTAAATGGACGCCGGAGGCGCTCGCCGGTTACAAGAGCTATCCGGATTTTTTTACCTATTTGCTGCTCGCCCCGGGTGCGGACTGCAAGGAGCTGGAGAGGAAAGCGGCCGGGTATTTCAAAGAGCATCAGACCTGGCTGGCCGAATCGCTGACTCTGGTTCTTCAGCCGCTTGGCGAAATCCACCTGCATTCCGGTTACCTCAGATACGATCTGAACTGGAGAAAGAACGACATTTCGACTATCTACGTTTTTTCCGCGGTAGTGCTGCTGATCCTGCTTATCGCCTGTATCAATTTCGTCAACCTTTACACCGCGCGTTCCGCCGGACGGGCCAGGGAAGTAGGGATCCGGAAAGTGGTGGGGGCCAGCCGCGCACAACTGATCGGTCAATTCCTGTGTGAATCGGTGCTGGTGTGTTGTTGCGCCATGCTTCTCGCCCGGGCGATCCTCGAACTGGCTCAGCCTCCGCTGGGGGACTTTTTCGGGACTGAACTGGATTTCGGCCTGTTAAACAGCTTGCCCTTTCTTGGGATCCTGTTGGTCCTGACTGTCGTGCTGGGAATTCTGGCTGGCTGGTACCCGGCATTGCTTCTATCCTTGCCCCAGCCCCAGGATGTTCTGAAGAACGCGGGCCGGAGCACTTCAAAAGGCATGGGACTCAGAAGAACCCTGGTGGTGGTGCAGTTCGCTGCTTCTGTCATCCTGGTGGTCAGCAGCATTTTCATCGGTAAGCAATTACAATGGGTGAAAAACAAAGACCTGGGATTCAAAAAAGATCACACTTTGAATCTCAACTTGCCGGAAGCCATCCGGGCAAAACGCGAGGCGGTGCGGCAGGAATTGATCGCCTGCCCCGCGATCCTGGATGTTTCCTACGCCGGTCCGGGTGGCATAGGTCAAGGGATGCGGGGGACTACTTTCCATTTCGAGGGAGAAAACCCGAACCAGAAGTATATGACCAACTGCATTGCCGTGGATTACAATTTTGTCGGATTTTATGGCCTCAGCTTAGTCGAAGGCCGGGATTTCTCGGCTGAGATGGGTACTGATACGAGCGGGGCCTTCATCATAAACGAAAAACTGAAAAACTCCCTGGGCTGGGATACCGCCGTGGGCCGTAAACTCTGGCTGGACGAAGACAAAGGTACGGGACAAGAGTTGGGAGACAAGCAGCAGGCCGGGGTGGTGATCGGAGTGGTCCGGGATTTCAATTTCAGATCATTATACGAGGCAATGGAACCGCTTACCGTGTTTGTCAAGCCCTCCAGTTACTGCCAGGTGTCAGCCCGTCTCAGGCCCGGAAAAGAGTCCGAGGCGATCAAATTCCTGGAAGAAAAATGGGGACGGTACGACCCTTCGAGCTTCTTCGGGTATAATTTTCTGGATGAGAAAATCGCCGATCAATACAGTTCGGAGCAAAGATCAGAGACGCTGGTCGTGTCTTTTTCACTGCTGGCCATCCTGATCGCCTGCCTGGGACTGCTGGGTCTGATCTCCTACGCGGCGGAGCGCCGCACCAAGGAGATAGGTATCCGCAAAGTGCTGGGGGCCTCGATCAAAGATATAATCCTGCTGCTTTCCCGGGAGTTCATTGTCCTGCTGGGTATTTCCATGATGCTTGCCTGGCCGGCGGCTTGGTATCTGATGGATAAATGGCTGCAGAAATTCGCCTACCGGATCGATCTCGACTGGTACACGTTCGTCCTGGCGGGTTTTATCGCCCTGGCTGTCGCCGCGCTGACAATCAGCTACCAGGCTTTGAAAGCGGCCACGGCCGACCCGGTGAAATCGCTGCGCTACGAGTAGAAATATCATTTATCGAAGGAAAGAAAAATGTTCGGGAATTATCTCAAAGTCGCCCTGCGTAACCTTCTGCGGCACAAGGTCTATTCGGCGATCAACATCCTGGGTCTGGCGATCGGGACCGCAGCCTGCATTATAATCCTGCTTTGGGTGCTCTTCAACCTGTCTTTCGACAGCTTCCACGCCAACGCTGACCGGATCTGCTGGCTCTATGAGCACCAGAGCTTTGCCGGTACGGAGCCACGATACGTTTCCACCACCATGCCTCCAATGGGGCCGGCCCTGCAGGAAGACCTCCCCGAGATTGAAGGCTTCTGCCGGTTATTACTGCCTCGGTACGAGTTCGTCGTACGTTGCGAGGAAAAGTTGTATGGCATCGAGGAAGCATTGTACGCCGATTCCGCGCTGTTTCGGATCTTCAGCTTTCCCCTGCTGGCGGGTGATCCTGCCACCGCCCTGCAACAGCCCAACAGCCTGGTGGTGAGCCAGGAGCTGGCGCTCCGGCTGTTCGGGGAGAAAGACCCGCTGGGCCAGGTCGTGATCCATGAAAGGGAAAGCTACACGGTCACCGGCGTGCTGAAAAAGCTGCCGCGTAACTCGCACTTGCGGTTCGAGGCGCTAATCTCGTTCAGCTCGCTGGAAAACAGGCAACCCTGGGGAAAAAACAGAGAGTGGAGCACCAACTGCCTGTTCACTTATCTGCTGCTGAGGCCGGAGGCAAATCCCGAGGAGGTGGAGCGGAAACTGCCGGGTTTCCTGCAAAAACACCTGGGGGAAAGCGCCGACAATTACAAACTGTTACTGATGCCGGTGAAAGAGATCCGGTTTCACTCGCCGACCGGCTTCGGAAAGGGTTCGGATAATAAACTGCAACTCTTCCTGTTTGCCGGGCTTGCCCTGACTGTGCTGCTTCTGGCCTGCATCAACTTCATCAACCTGTCCACGGCGCGCTCTAACCTCAGGGCCCGGGAGGTGGGCCTGCGCAAGGCGCTGGGAGCCTCGCGTCCGATGGTCGCCCGGCAGTTCCTGACTGAGTCTGTGCTGCTGGCGGCCCTGGCCCTGCTGGTGGCGATCGCCCTGGTGGAGCTGGCGCTGCCCCGGCTGAACTCCCGGTTGGGGACCGGGTTGGAGTTTCACTACCTTTCCGACTGGCAGCTAAGCCTTTTTCTGGTCGCGACCACCCTGGCGGTTGGGTTGCTGGCGGGCAGCTACCCCGCCGCAGTGATCTCCTCTTTCCAGCCCTCGGCAGTGTTGAGGGGAGACGCCACCAGCGGGCCGGGTAGGAGGTGGCTGAGACGGGCGCTGGTGTTCGCCCAGTTTGTTGTCTCTCTGCTGCTTATCACCTGCACCCTGGTGGTGTACGGGCAGTGGAAGTTTATGCGAAGCAAGGATCTCGGTCTGAACGCCAGCCAGGTGATCTGCCTGCCGGAAAATTCTGAGATGCGGGACCGCTATGAAGCTTTCCGTCATAGTCTGGTCGGGAACCAAGCGATTGAATCGGTCACTGCCGCGGCTTACCCATTCTGGTTGAAGACTTGGAACGCGGGCTTCCGTTACGAGGGGGACAGCTTTAAGAGCATAGATGAGGCTTGGCGAGTTGAGTTCATAGAAGTGGACTACGACTTTATCGAGTTCTTCGGGCTGGAGCTGGTGGCCGGGCGCGGATTTTCCCGGAACAGACCCACTGACCAGCAAGCCTATGTGATCAACGAGACCCTGGCCCGTAAGATTGGCTGGTCTCCGCAGCAGGCCCT
>JAZDIG010000382.1:0-24019 GCA_043805105.1 Candidatus Glassiibacteriota bacterium
ACCCATTCCTTCCACGGCCGGAGCCTGGCCACGCTGAGCGTGACCGGCAACGCCGGCCGCAAGAAAGGCGGCGGCCCCTACATTCCGGGCGTAGCTTTCGCGCCGGCCCCCTACCACTACCGCTCGCCGTTCGCCCAGAGAGACCCCAAAATGACCGCCAGGCACTGCGCCCGCTACGTCGAGGAAGTGATCGGCACGCAAACCAGCAGCCGGGTCGCGGCCTTCATTATCGAGCCGGTGATGGGCGAAGGCGGGATCATCGTGCCCGAGCCTGAGTACTTCGAGGAGCTGCTGCCGATCCTCAAAAAGCACGGGATCGCCCTGATCGCCGATGAGGTGCAGTCCGGGTTCTGCCGCACCGGCCGGATGTTCGCCAGCGAGCACTACGGCCTGGAGCCGGAAATAATGGCCGTGGCCAAGGGAATCGCCAACGGTTTCCCGCTGTCGGGTTTCATCGCGGTCGAGGAGGTGGCGGACAGCTTCACGCCCGGCGACCACCTCTCCACTTTCGGCGGCAACCCGGTGAGCTGCGCGGCGGCCCTGGCCAGCATCGCCTTCATGGAGCGGGAGAAGCTGGCCGAAAAGGCGGCCGTCAAGGGCGAGCGGGTGATGGAGCGGCTGCGGGGCCTGAACGGCCGCGGCAAGATCGAAGTGGGCGAAGTCCGGGGCCGGGGCCTGATGATCGGGATCGAGTTCGTCAAAAGCCGCGAAACGAAAGAACCCGCCGGCGAACAGGCCGGCCGGCTCAGGGCGCTGGCCCGCGAGCGCCGGGTGCTGGTCGGCCTGGGCGGATATTACGGCAACGTGATCCGCATCCAGCCGCCCCTGACTGTCACGGATGACGAACTGGACCGGGTGATGAAGGTCCTGCAGGAAAGTATAGACGCGCTCTGAATACGGAAAACTCGAGGCAGCCAACGACAGGTTACGGGAGGTGAGATGGTTTCTCCAGCCACCGAATTAAAGCCGGCCGGAAAACACCCGGTGGTGAACCCGGCGGACGGCTCGGTGATAGATTACGTCACCTGGTCCACGCCCCGGGAGGTCGACCAGGCGGTCCGCAAGGCGGCGAAAGCCTTCGAATCCTGGGGCCGGGTAACAGTCAAGGACCGCGTGCAGGTGTTCTTCAGGTTCAAGACCATCCTGGAAAATAACCTCGATGAGCTCTGCCGGCTCTGCACCGCGGAAAACGGCAAGACCCCGGCCGAATCCAGGGCGGGCCTTCTGAAAGGTATCGAGGTGGTGGAGTACGCCGCCAGCCTGCCCCAGCTAATGGCCGGCCAGTACCTGGAAGTGAGCCCCGGAGTGACCTGCCGCATGGTGCGCGACCCCTTGGGCGTAGTGGCCGGGATCACCCCCTTCAATTTCCCGGTGATGGTGCCGCTGTGGATCATTCCGCTGGCCCTGGCCTGCGGCAATACCCTGGTGCTGAAGCCCAGCGAGCAGGTGCCACTGTCGGCCGTGCGGCTCAGGGAGCACCTTATCGAGGCCGGGCTGCCGGAGGATGCGTTCCAGGTGGTGCAGGGGGCGCGCGAGGTGGTCGAGGCGCTTCTGGATCACCCGGATATCCGGGCCGTGGCTTTCGTCGGTTCCTCGCGCGTGGCGGAGACGGTCTACCGGCGGGGCACCGGCCAGGGCAAGCGCGTCCTGGCTCTCGGCGGGGCCAAGAACCATCTGGTGCTGCTGCCGGACGCCGACCCCGATCTTTCGGCGCAAAACATCACCGCCAGCTACACCGGCTGCTGCGGCCAGCGCTGCATGGCGGCCAGCGTCCTGCTGGCGGTGGGCCGGACCCAGGCCGTAATCGACCGGGTAGCGGAACTCTCGCGCAAAATCGTCCTGGGCGAACAGATGGGCCCGGTGATCAGCCGTGAGGCGCTGGAGCGGATCGCCGGCTACATCGACCGCGCGGAAAAAGAGGGCGCGAAAGTGCTGGTCGATGGCCGCCGGGCGGCGATCAAAGGCAAGGAAGGCGGCTTCTGGATGGGGCCCACGATCCTGGACTGTGTGACTCCGGAGATGGAAGTGGCGCGTGAGGAAATCTTCGGGCCGGTGCTTTCGATCATCCGGGTGGACCGGCTGGAGGAAGCGCTCGAAATCGAGCGCGAAAGCCCCTACGGCAACGCCGCCGCGGTCTACACCCAGAACGGCGCCCTGGCCCGCAAATGTGCAGACAGCTTCAACGCCTCGATGATCGGAATCAACATCGGCGTGCCGGTGCCCCGCGAGCCGCTCTCATTCGGCGGCCGGAACCGGTCGCGCTTCGGCTGGAGCGACATCACCGGCGCGGGCGCCATCGAATTCTGGACCCAAACCCGCAAGGTCACCGAACGCTGGGGCGAACCGCCGGACGGAGGCTGGAAGTTTTGAGCCTGGCGCCTGACAACAGCGGCCGGCCGCGCCTGCGTGAAGCGGGAATCGCGCCCGGCTTTTACCCGCCGGGGCCTCTGAACGCGATCACCGATGTCCCGGGCGTGGCAGTGGGCCAAGTCACGGTCTGGCACGGCGAGGGCCGGCTGGTGGTGGGCCGGGGCCCGGCCCGCACCGGCGTGACCGCCGTAGTGCCTCACGGCGGCAACCTGATCGAGCGGCCGGTGGAGGCGGCGAGTTGGGTGTTCAACGGCGCCGGCACCTCGACCGGGCTGCACAATATCGACGAATACGGCCTGCTCGAAACCCCGATCGTGCTGACCAACACCATGAGCGTGGGCGCGGCCTACACCGCGCTCACCCGCTGGTGCGTGAACCGCTACCTTCCCGATCCCGGCCGGCGCGGCTGGTTCGCGCCGGTGGTCGGGGAAACCTGCGACGCTTTCCTCAACGACATTTACGGCTTCCACGTCACCGAAGAACACGTGATCCAGGCGCTGGATACGGCCGCGGGCGGCCCGGTGGCCGAGGGTTGTGTGGGGGCCGGCACGGGAATCCGCACCTGCGGCTTCAAGGCCGGGATCGGCACCGCTTCGCGGATTGTCTCATACGAAGGCCGGGAATTCACCCTGGGCGTGCTGGTGCAGGCCAACCTGCCCGGCTGCCTGGTTGTGGACGGCGCACCGGTGGGCCGGGAACTCGGCATGATCGACCCGGAATATTCGGCCGGGAGCGGGGGGTCGATCATGGTGGTTATCGCCACCGACTTGCCGTTCGACTCGCGCCAGCTCAGGCGCACCGCCGCCCGGGCCGCTTTCGGCCTGGCGCTGGCTGGGGCCAATGGCAGCCACCGCAGCGGCGATTTCGTCATCGCTTTCAGCACCACCCGCCGCAACGAAGCCGCCTCATCCCCCGGTCTCTTTTACCCCGCACGCACGCTCGGCAACGAGTACCACCTCACGCAAGCCTTCCAGGCCGCAGCCGAGGCCACCCAGGAAGCCATCCTCAACTCGGTTTTCAAGGCGGTGACTGTCACCGGCAGGGACGGCAATACCTGTGAAGCTCTCGACCTGAATAAAACCGCCGAAATCCTGAAAAAATACGGCAAGCTGTGATCTGATACCGGTTTTATAGATTAGATAAAGACACGTTTTGTTCGGAGAATTAGAAGAAATCCCCCTTTTTCCCCTTTTGGCAAAGGGGGCAAGGGGGATTTTCAAAAAGGAGCCGCGATGGGGCAGGCCGCGCTGGTGAAACCCGACGACTACCTGGTGCTCTGGTCGTTTCTGATGGTCTGGGGCGCGTTTTCGATTTACGCCGAACAGAAGTACAGGTGGGCGGCGAGTCTCAGCGGGCCGGTGCTGGCCCTGATCGGCGGGCTGGCAGCGTCCAACCTGGGGCTGATCCCGATCGAAAGCCCGGTCTACGATGCGGTCTGGGACTACATCGTGCCGCTGTGCATTCCGCTGCTCCTGCTGAAAGCCGACCTGCGTAAGATCTGGCGCGAGACCGGCCGGATGATGCTGGTATTCAACCTCAGCGCCCTCGGCACCATCCTCGGCGCTTTCGCCGCCGCCGTGGCCGTCGGGCACCTGGTGGACTCGATGCCGGAAGTGGGCGGGGTCATGACCGCCAGCTACATCGGCGGGGCGATGAACTTCCTGGCGACGGTCAAGTTCTTCAACCTCCCGGAATCGACCACCAATGCCCTGATCGTGGCCGACAACCTGGTGATGGCCGTGCACATCATGGCCATGCTGGCCTTGCCGGGTTTCGTCTGGGCGGTGAAAGCTTTCGGCCACTTGCCCGATGACCAGCTTTACGAAAACGGAACGGCGGACGCCGAAGGGGCCTCCAAGTTCTGGGAGGCCAAGCCGATCTCGCTGGTGGATATCGGCAAGAACCTGGCCCTGGCTTTCGTGATCGTGACCGTCTCGACCCGGCTGAGCCAGTACGTGATGACCACATCCCTTCAGGCCGACCTGCGCGACTTCCTGGGCAATAAGTATCTTCTGTTCACCACCATCACCATAGCGTTTGTTATGCTCTTCCCGCGTTACTGCGGGCGCCTGCGGGGCACCGAGGAGATGGGCACTTTCGCCATTTACCTCTTTTTCGTGCTGATCGGCATTCCGGCCAGTATCCGGGCGATCCTGACCGAGGCGCCGATCCTGCTGGTCTTCTGCGGGATCATGGTGGCGACCAACGTGGCGGTGACTTTCGGCGTGGGCCGGCTGGCGGGCTTCAAGCTGCCGGAGATGATCCTCTGTTCGGTGGCCAACATCGCCGGGCCGATGAATTCCGCCGGGATCGCCATCGCCAAAAAGTGGACCAAGCTGATCCTGCCGGCGTTCCTGGTGGGAATCTGGGGCTACGTGATCGGGACCTACCTGGGGGTGATTACGGGCAAAGTGCTGAGGGCTATCTTCTGAGTTCCGGTTTCCTAATTTCCGGTTATGTCTCCGGAAACGTAGCTTAATATCGATAAAGTCAGTTCTTCATGGGAGTAACTAATACTTCCTCCTTCATGCCGGTACCAATGGACAGAGGTAAAACCAGGTATAGTTTTTATATCACGAATAGGCTTATAAAAATCTGCCATCAGTTCTCCTTGAGGTTCAATTTTTTGGTAATAATACAAAATGTAGTTTATCGGCTCGCCTTCCTGCCTGTACCTGTATGCCGGTCTGCCTGAAATTGAATCGAAGACGAAATCCGTTTTCCAGAAATTACCCCGGCCCGGCATGTAGCGATCCGTCAGGGGCGGACAGGAAAAAATTCTTAGATCGGCTTCGCCTTTTTCCGGGTAGTCGTTGGCCAGCATGAGGCTCAGGGCGCCGTTATCTACGTACCAGAGCGTGTCCCTCGCTGCTCTTATTATGTAATGCATTGTCGTATCTATTACATTGAATTCATCGTACGAACTCTGTTCGTAAGTCTCGTCATCGTATTCATAATGATGCAGAGTGTCTACTTTTAACCGAGTTTCGACGAAAAATGTCGAATAATCCTTCTGATCCAGTTTAGCGGGAATAGAGAATTCGAAGGTTCCATAATATTCAGAGCTCGAACCCCCACAGGAGGAACACCCATGCGAAGAGCGTGAAAACGTCAAGCGATATTGCCACTTGTCACCGGCGGCCAGTGGCAATAACCTTTCCGCCTGAGCCGACTGATTCGCCCCCGAGTCGGTTTCAGGGCTGAACGGGTCACCTTTCGAACAAGAGATAGTGAGTGCTAAAATAGCCGCAAACGTCACTTCCCTTATCATGCGCATAATCATCTGATCTGCTCGCTTCTGATTAAGTATTCTCATTTGAAAGCATTTTGTGTGCCAGAACTATTAAATTCCTGTATATCTATAATTGTCAAGTAGTTACAATAAATGAAATGTATTTTTTCGAAAGCACGCAGAAGCCATCAAAAGTTACTGTGATACTTTTTCAGCAACAAAAAGGGCGGCAGAGCCGCCCCTGGCGTAGCAATTCTGACCTTCAATATTTACTTACACACGTACTTCCCGTCCGCCAGCGCCACGAACAGCCTCCCCGGCCCCTCGTACCCCTGCACCGTGCCGGTTTCCCCCTCACTCCACCAGGCGCTCACCCGCTCGCCGTTCACCTCGAAGCCGCGCAAGGCTCCTTCAGAGATCTCTTTCACCTCCGGCGCCGGCTCCCCGGCGCGGAAGGGAACCATCACCGCCAGGAAGCGCGCAAACGGGGCCTCGTCCTTAGTTTCGGCGGTGAAATGCCACTGGTTCGCCGCCCCAGCGTAGCGCTCCTCGGGCGGAGTAAGAAAGCGGTCGTTCTGGCTGAAAGCCAATGGCCCGTTGGAAATGATTTTCACCAGGCAGCGCGCCTGGCCGTTGGCGATAGTCACGCTGCCGGTCGCCTCGTCCAGCTCCATTTTTTCGAGCGAATGCAGCAGGAACTGGAATCTGGTCGGCGATTCGGCGGCCACGTAATCGCTCACCGCCAGCCAGGCCCGTTCGCCCAGGCCGGCAAAGGCCACGGCGCGCCGGGCCGCGGTCGCTTTCGGACCCGCGGGAGGCAGCGGCAGGTCCTTGAGAGTTTCTCGCCACAGGTCGATAGTGGATTCACGCATGGGCACGTTGTAGGCGGCGGCGGCATCGCCCAGGACCAGGGTGAGCCGGCCGGTCTGTTCGAAACTCTCGATCCTGCCGGCGGCCGCCATCGAGGAGCTCCCCTGGCCGCGGCCGTGCACCAGCACGGCGTTGTGGGCCCAGGTCTGACGGGTCCAGAGGTCGTGGTGCGGGCTGCCGAACCAGGGGTAATAGCCGGAGTCGATAATGAGCGGTTCGCCGTAAGCATTGAGCTGGAAGCTGTTCTGATCGGCGTGGCTGTGGCTGAACGAGCCGTAGCGGCTGGACTTGAAGAGCGCCCAGACGTCATTGGCCGAATCACCCAGGGCCGAATGCATCGCCACCCAGCCGATGTCCCTCAGCCACTTGGAGCCGGGCAGGCCGGCCGGAGACTGACCAACCAGGCCGGCGGGCTTCGGGGTCAGCACGCTGAACACGTCCTCGACGAACCATTCGAGCCAGTCCGGCTCTTTCCGGTTGAGCGGCTGGTTCGAATCGACTCCGTCCGCCACCGTTATCCGGTCGCTCTGCCAATACAGAACCGGGTCCTGCAGGGCATTGGCGTACTTGAGCAGCATGAGTTTTTCCGGGCGGTTGGGAGCCGCCTGGCCGTTGTCGCCGAAACCGCCCCTTTTGGCATAAGGCGGGTGGAAATAGACCGCGAAGTAGCCGTTATGGCGGAAGAAAGGCTTGCGGTAGAGGTCAATGCCGGTGGCGCTGCGCAGGGTCTCCAAAAAATTGGTGTGCCAGCCCACGTAGGCCGACCAGTAGCTCAGGCCCTGGGCCCAGCCGCCGTCATCGGAGCCCCAGGTTGGGTAGCTGGTCAGGTAGCAGCGCAGTACGTAGTCCAGCCAGTCGGCCGCCTCCGGGAACTCACCCAGGCAGCTGACCGCCGCCGTTCCCAGGAAAGCCAGCACGCGCACGTCGTGGTTGGACCAGGGCTGGGAGATAAAATCGATCTTGCGGTAGCGCTCCATGATCTGATTGCCGCGCCGCCTCAGACTCTCCAGCACCTTCTGCCGATCCTCGGCGGCCAGGTCCTGGGCCACCCAGTCGTAGGCCAGCGCCATGCGCTCCAGCATGGGCATGCCGGCCTCATCGTTGCCGGTGGAGCCATCCGGCAGGGGCAGGTTGTAGGAGGTGATGCCGTCCGGGTCCCAGCTCGCCAGCAGCAGCAGCCAGCGGCGGGCCCCCTCGAGGTATTTCCGGTCGCCGGTGAGCCGCCAGGCCAGCGCGCAGCGCAGCGCATGGGCCCCACCCCGTTTGCCGGGGGTATAGATCCTGCGCCACTCTCCCACCTCGAACTTGCCGTCCTTGTAAGGAGCCGGCTCCTCGTAGAGCGGCTCCGCCAGGGCCGCATCGGCCCGGGCCAGGCAGAAACCCCAGGCCGCGATCTCGCTCCGCCCGATCTCTTCGATGAGCCTGCGCTCCAGCTCGCCGTCCACCTGGAAATACAGCCTGGGCCGCTTACCGGCCAGCCTGCCGGACAGCTCGGCCACGTCCGGCAACAACAGCTCCGGCGTATCCGGCCCCACCGTGAACGCCCTGGTCTTCGACCTGCCGAACGGCTTCCCCGCTGAATCCAGGTACAGCACCTGCCAATGGTAGCCGCCGGGAGCGAGCGGCCGGTCCAGCACGGCCACCGTCGATTTCAGCCCGTCGATCTCCACGGCCGCACCGCTCGAATCGTCCCGGAAGAGGAGGAAGCGGTAGGCCGAGGCTTTTTCATGGGCCGTCCAGCAGAAACCAGGCGGATTGACTCCAGCCACGGCGCTGTCGGCCGGATTAGGCAGGAGCGTTTTGTCGCCAAGGGCGGGTTCGGTCTGTCCGACCGCCTCGGGTGATACTCCCAGGCTGCAGGAAACTATTTGTATAATGCTCAGGAACGCGAGGGATAGGATAAATACCAGCCTGGCCGCTTTCATCGGGTGCCTCCGGGGGTGGGAATGGACGGATGGAATGGACCTGGGATGTATAATAGAATGGACGGAACGAGCGATCAATCTTTTTCCCATATAGCTTGAATGCACTCCGGGAAATTCTATATATTGGCCTAAAGGCTTTACAATGGAGTAACTCCCGCCCGCCGGTCAGAATTCATCCAGGGGGACATCATGAATAAAGGCCTCGTCATTTCGCGTCAGAATTTCATCAGGAAAAGCCTGGCCCTGCCGCTGGCTGTAGCGGCGGTGCCTGCCTGTACCGGGACGGAAAAGCCCGGCGGTGCTTTCCGGCTGCTCGACCACCCCCGCCACAAAAGGGACTTCAGCGACGTGCGCAGCCGCAAAGTGGTCTTCCTGGCCCACTGCATCCCCAACATGAACGCCCGCATGCACGCCTGCGCCAATGTTTTCCCCGCCTGTGTGAAACCGATCATCCAACTCTGCCTGGACAGCGAGGTGGGGATCGTGCAGATGCCGTGCCCGGAGCTGATGGTGGTAGGACTGGGCCGCGACCGGGACGAACCCGAGGTGGAATACCTCCGCCAGGCACTCGAACAGCCAGTGGCGGTGGAACGGTTCAGGGCGCTGGCCGGGCAGGTGGTGTTCCAGATGCAGGAATACCGTTTCCAGGACTTCAGGATGATCGCCGTGGTGGGCAGCGACGGCAGCCCTTCCTGCGGAGTGGAGCGCACCGCCTGGCCCGACCCCGCCCGCCGTTTCGCCGAGGGCCAGGGGGTGTTCATCCGCGAGCTGAAAGCGCAGATGAGCCGGGCCGGGATCGACCTGCCGTTCAAAGGGATCGAGGATGAAAAGATCGAGGAAACCGTGGCCTGGCTGGCCGAGCAGATCGGAAAGGCGGGAGTCTGATGCACAAATTTGACAGAGTCTACGACATCACCGTGGCGCTGGGTCTCGAAGCTCCGGTATATCCCGGCGACCCGGCTTACGAAAGAAGCCTGGTGTTTTCCATGAATCGCGGTGACGAAGCCGACGTGAGCCGGCTGGCGCTCTGCTCCCACTCCGGCACCCATATCGACCTGCCGGCCCATTTCATCCAGCTCTCCCCCACTGTCGAGGCTCTTCCGCCGGAAGAGTTCATTCTGCCGGTGCGGGTAATCGAAGTCGCCGATCCGCTTGTAGTGACGGCCGAGGAACTGGCCGGCTATGACCTGTCCTCCAGGCCGGCACTTTTGTGCAAAACCCGCAATTCCACCTCCGGGCTGGTGGTAACACCGCAGTTCAGCGAAGAATACGTTTATTTTTCAGCGGAGGCGGCCGAACATTGCGTTATGGTGGGCCTGCGGCTGGTGGGCCTGGACTATTACTCGGTGGATGGCTTCGGAGCCGAAGGCTATCCGGCGCACCGGATCTTGCTCGAAGCCGGCCTGTACGTCCTGGAAGGGATCAACCTGGCCGCAGTCCCGCCGGGAGACTACACCCTGATCTGCCTCCCGCTCAGGCTCGACGGCTGCGAGGCCTCTCCGGTAAGGGCCGTGCTTTTGAAGTGATGCGTCACCGGCCGGGTCAGTTCGAGGCTGCTGAAATCGATGATACTTAGCACTTTCCCGTTTTATCTCCTGGTGAGCTGAAACCAGCCCGCCGCCGATTTTCTAAAGTTTATTTCTCCCTTGTCGATAATCAGACCAAGGCGACGACCGGGTGCCGCACGGCCAGTGGAATAACGGCCGGCGGGGCCGTATGCGGTTTTATGCCTGAAGGAAAAACTTAGCGGAGCATGGAATTCTGGTGGCAGCAATCCCCCCTGCCATCCTGTAATCCAGCCTGGGCCGGGCGGCCTATTTCGCGACGAAGGCCGCCAGTTAAGCAAGGATGCTTAATCGCAATCTCATCAAGGAGGATGAGCTATGGCTCTGTCGCTGAACACGAACATATCCGCAATCACTGCGCGCAGAAACCTGCTGCGGGTATCGGATCAAATGAAGACCAGCATGGAGAAACTTTCCAGCGGTCTTCGGATTAACCGCAGTGCGGATGACGCAGCGGGCCTCACCATCGCAGAAAATCTCCGCGCCCAAATTATCGGTCTCAACCGGGCGGTGACCAACGCCGAGGACGGCATTTCGCTGATCCAGACCGGCGAAGGCGCCATGAGTGAGGGCAATGCGATCCTGCATCGGATCAGGCAGCTTTCCGTCCAGGCCGCCAATGGTACTCTGACCAGCAAGGACCGCCAGGCGATCCAGAACGAAGTTTCGCTGTTGATCGACGAAATCAACCGGATCGCCTCCACCACCACCTTCAACAGCCTCAACCTCCTCAACGGCAACTCATCCGCCCTGGTGAGCACTTCCAACCCCCAGGACGTAAACGGCATCGTGGTGGGAGACGTGGGACAGGGCGGCATCTTCTCCATCACGATCAACGTGAGCCAAACCAGCGGAGGTTTGCGCCTTTTCGGCCGCAATCAGATGATCGGCACCGGTATACTCACGACCGTGGACGATAAAGGGCGGATTTTCGATGCAACCGGCAGCACTACCCTGCAGTCGATCTCCTCTTTCCGGAATTACAAGGTGTTCGACGGCGGGGTACGCAGTATCGCTCTCGCCCTCAGTTCTGACGCAAACAGCCAGATCACGGAAATCGAGCTGTTCGCTACCGATTCGCTGGATACTGTTAAGGGACGGATTTCGCTGGCGATCAACGATCCGAACCAGACCACCGACCTCAACCTGGGCAGCGGCATCTCCGACGGCGCCTCCCTGGTGAGCATCACCTCGGTGGGAGAATCCGCCAGCGGCGGTCTGCCCGGCAGCACGGTGATGACTATCGTGAATCCGGAACCCGGCCGCCGGCTGGTCTGGGGTGGAGACGACAAGGCCATATCCGCGTTCGGCTTCCAGATAATCCAGGAAGCTCAGGCGCCGGTGTTTTCAATCTCGGTCCACAATATATCTTCCCCCTTCCAGAAGTTCGTATCCAAGAACCTCAAAGTGTTCGGCGACCGGGCGGCAGGTTTGATCCGGGGCGTGGACGTCAATTTTCGTCCAACTCTCAACATCAGCCTCTCGGCGTCAGGAATTACGCAAGTGGGGTCCTTCAACATCCCGCAACTGGTGGTGAGCAAGAACGTGGAGAACACGAGCTTTCTGCTGGAAGTCACTCCCAGGCCGCTGGTCTTCCAGATCGGCGCTAACCAGGGCGACGTGCTCACCACCCGGATCAGCGACATCAGCTCCAGCAGCCTCGGGATAAGCGGGATCAACATCGTGGACCAGACCCTGGCCGGCGAAAGTATCCGCACCGTGGACGTGGCCCTCAAGCGGCTCAATTCCGAACGCGCCAACCTCGGCGCCGTACAGAACCGTCTGGAAAGCACTATCAGAAGTCTTCAGATCGCGAGCGAAAACCTCACCAGCAGTGAGTCCCAGATCCGCGATCTCGATTTTTCGGAAGAGATTGTCAATTTCACCGCCCTTCAGGTGCTGAGTCAATCGGCCACCTCTTTCCTGGCTCAGGCCAACGCCCTGAGCAACACGGTGCTGACCCTGATCGGCGGGTAAGAATGAATTACCCTGCGGCTGGTGCCGCAGGGTACGGCGAAGTCAAGCTTGATCGATCCTGACCCCGTCCCCCTCCACGGGCGGACGCACAGGTGCGCCCCTGCGGCTTGTCCGGGGCGGATCAGCTCGATGCAGAGACTCGAGGAATTCTAATTGATTGAGCCGGGCCGGATCATCCGGCGGACGGCAGGCAGTTTCAAACAGCAAGGCAGTCTGACAGAGTTAGGGTGCCCCCTGCGATCCAGGAGGTTACTCCGTCGGCGAAGTGCGCCCTGGCCTGAGGGTGAAGTGCACCCGCGCTGTCGTCTCGAATGCCCCCTTGAGCCGTTGCGCTCCTGCTGGGGTCGACTGAGCGGGAGGATGCTGCTGTATCCGTATATTATAAGGTATTAGTGGGCTTTCAACCTATGAACGGTTCAAAAAGAAAAAATCCGATCCCTCGGAAACTCGTTTTCCCGGGCGGAGCTCGAGACAACGAGAAAAAATTTCCCGCTTGCCGCCGGGTGCCGGACGAGACTCCGGAGGCAGCGGTTTCCATCAGGGCGGTGCGTCCAACAAGGGCGTGGTCCCCAAGCTATCAGTCTTCGCGCCGCCTGGGTGGAGTTCTTCCTGATTACCGTCACCCTCAAACCACCGGGTCAAGGAAGACCCGCTTCGGACACGGAGGTCCATCTATGCCCAAAAGCTAATTGACAGCCTACATACCCCCTGCGCCACGGTGTGTACCCGAAACGGTCGGCGTTGCTGTGCAGCGGCTTGCCCGTCCGTGGCCTTCCGCGGCAGGTGAAATTTCACTTTACCGCCGCCGACGGGATTCTGCGTCCTGTTCTGCGGGCCGCGAGGACCACTCGGGACGAATTGCCTTCGCACGACGAAACGCCGTGGCAGGCGGCCAGTTCACGTCCCGTCGGGAGCGGAGTACGCACGGCGCAGGGAGCGAATATCGCCCTTAAGTCACGAAAATTCAGTGAGGTCTGTTCGCCTGATAGACTGATACTTTCCGACAAGGAGGTGCAAGGCAGAAAATCAACCCGTTTCCCTGCTCTAACGCGGGCATTCCCGGCGTTCAGGGCGGAGGAACCGCACGGCCGGGTGTACCCGCAGCCGACCCGCCGGGCCGGGTGCCTGGGATACCGGACAGGCCATGTAAGCGGATTTCTGATAAACCGCACTTTTATAACCGCCGGCACGACCGGCCGGTGCGCAAGTGAGTCGCGAGTGAGTATGGAAGCTTACTCTGAACATCATGGAGGATATTATTATGGCTGGACTTACCCTGAACACCAACATCGCCGCGTTGAACACGCGCCGGAATCTGCTGCTGCAGAATAAGCGCGTCAACAAGAGCATGGAAAAGCTCTCTTCCGGCCTGCGGATCAACCGCGCCGCCGATGACGCGGCCGGTCTGACCATTGCCGAGAACCTGCGGGCGCAGGTGGTCGGCCTGAGCCGGGCCGTGGCGAACAGCCAGGACGCCATTTCGCTGATCCAGACTGCGGAAGGCGCCCTCGGCGAACAGCACAACATCCTGCAGAGAATGCGATCGCTGGCGATCCAGGCTGCCAACGGCACCCTGACCAGCCGCGACCGCAAGGCGCTACAGGAAGAAGTCTTTCAGCTGATTGACGAGCTGGACAGGATTGCCCTGACCACTTCGTTCAACAGCATCAACCTGCTTAACGGTAACGTCGGCGCCCTGGTAAGTTCCGACGACCCGAACAACGTCACCGGCATCATCGTCGGTAACGTCGGCGGCGGCGGCACATTCAGCGTAGCGATCAGCGCGGTCGATCTGGGCCAGCTCCAGGTCTTCAACTCGCAGACGTTCGTGCGCATCACCGAGGCCGGCGTGCCGCTGGATGCCGACAGGTCGACTCAGTTGCAATCGATCAGCCGCTTCCAGCAATACGGCGTTTTCGCCGGCGGCCAGGATTCGGTGGTGCTGACCATGAGCAGCAACGCCGATAACAAGATCTCCCAGGTGCAGGTCTTCGCCACCGATACCCTGGGTCAGTTGGCCAACAAGATCTCCCTGGCGATCAACGATCCATCGACCACGATCGATCTGGGCCTGGCGGCGAACAAATCCAACGGCGCGCCGCTGGTCAGTATCGCTAAAATCGGTCTGGCTCCGGCCGGCGGGGCCGTGGGCGCCACCAGCATGATCGTGACCACTCCCGAGCCGGGCGTTTCGATGGTCTACGGCGGAGAGCCTTCGCTGCTGACCGCGCTGGGCTTCAATGAAATCCAGCGGCCGATCCAGCCCGTGTTCTCGCTGACTGTCAAGGACATCGGCGAGGGGCTGCTCTCCACCAAGAACTCCCGGGTCTTCGGCAACCGGGCGAGTAACCTGATCCAAGGCGTTGACATCCAGTTCCGCACCACCCTGGATATCAGTATCAGCGCCACAGAAGTCAAGACAGTCGGCGCTTACAGAATCGCCAAGACCGTGAACAATTCGCGCCCCGGACCGGACGGTTTCGTAGTTCAGGTCTCGCCCCGTCCGCTGTCTTTCCAGATCGGGCCGAACCACGGCAACTTCATCAACTCTCAGATCGGCGATATGAGCGCCAAGAGCCTGGGCATCGAGGGGCTGAACATCAGCGATCAGATCCTGGCCCAGGAGTCGATTAAGCCGATCGACCAGGCGATCGATCTGGTCAGCTCCCAGCGCTCCACGCTCGGTGCCGTCCAGAACCGGCTCGAGAGCACGATCGCCAACTTGAGCGTGGCCCAGGAGAACCTGCTGGCCAGCGAGAGCCAGATCCGGGATCTGGACTTCTCCGAAGAGGTGACGACTTTCACCTCGGCCCAGATCCTCACCGCCAGTGGCACCAGCTTCCTGGCGCAGGCCAACGCTTTGGCCAACAATATTCTTACCCTTCTGAAATAAAAGGCGGAGCCCCCCACGACTGGCCGCTCCGCTACAGTTCTCCGTAGCGGAGCGGCCTTTCTTTATCCGCCTCAGGCTTCAAAAAATACTCTCCAGGTGCAATCTCTTCCCCTTCCGGCGGCACTGATTTCCGTGGCCGGAATAAATTTTAAAAATTCTAAACTTTCCCAAACGAGTGCCGATATAGGAATATAGCCGATAAATTCTATGGGCTGATATTACATTACGGCGGCGATCACATAACTCAAGCGGCGTATTATGTCCCCAGCGGGCGTATTACGTCCCGGATGCCGTCACATCCAGCATATTCAGCAAATTCAAGGGATTGTTGGGTTGCAATAAAAAAGGCTTTTGGAGCCCCCCTCCAAAAGCCTTGGCAGCACAACAACATCGTAAAAGCGGGAAAAAAGGTTCAGCTCAACCAGATACCCTTTTCTACGTAGTTTATTGTGCCGTTTTTTTTGTGGTTAATTAGTTAGCAAATAGCGTGCCAATTGTTCAACGTGCCGGGGAAGCAGCCCCGGCGACGGTCACCTGATAAAGAAATAGACCACTACCTGGAGAGTTCGAAAAATATAAACAGAAACAACAACGCTCGAACGCTGTGAAATGATGGAACAGGAGGACTGTATGAAGAGAATCGTTTAGCGTTTCGCAAACTGAATTGACATGGTCGTCGCCAGCAATCCAGAACCAAACTGCGAATGCACATAAACATGATCTGTTGGGTACGGAAACCTTAACAGACAATCACGGAGGATAGAGATGAGCTTAACTCTCAACACAAATGTTGCGGCAATCAACGCTCGCAGAAACCTGTTGATCAATAACCGGAAAATAGGAAAGTCCATGGAAAAACTTTCCTCCGGTTTCCGCATCAACCGGGCGGCTGACGACGCAGCCGGACTAAGCATTGCGGAAAACTTGAGAGCGCAGGTTATCGGTCTGGGGCGTGGCGTAGCCAACTCCCAGGATGCCATTTCGCTGATCCAGACGGCTGAAGGCGGCCTGAACGAGACCCACGCCATTCTGCAGCGCGTGCGTTTTCTGGCGGTCCAATCCGCCAACGGCGTGCTGACCAGCCGCGACCGGCGGGCGATCCAGGAAGAAGTCTCGCAGTTGGTCAGTGAAGTTGACCGTATCGCCCAGACCACTACTTTCAACAGCATCAACCTGCTCAACGGCAACGTCGGCGCGCTGGTCAGCACCGATGACCCGGTCAACAGCATTCAGGGCCTGGTCGTGGGCAACGTCGGCTTGGGCGGAACTTTCAGCATCGCGGTCCACGCCATCAGCGTCGGCAAGCTGCAGGTCCAGAACTCCGAACTCTTCGTTACTATAAAGGAAAACGGCGATCCGATCGACGCCAATGCTGCTACTCAGTTACAGTCGATCAGCCGTTTCAAGGATTTCGGCGTGTTCACCGGCGGCGTGGATTCGGTCACGCTGACCCTCAGCTCCGACGCTTCCAGCCGGGTTTCCGAGGTGCAGGTGTTCGCCACCGACACGCTGGGCCAGTTAGCCAAGAAGATGTCGCTGGCGATCAACGATCCGGGTGTCGTCACTGACCTCGGCCTGTCGGCCACCATCTCCGACGGCGCCACTCTGGTATCGATCGGGAACGTGGGTCTGGCCCCGGCCGGCGGCGGCAAGGGCGCCACCAGCGTGGTGATCACCACGCCGGAGCCCGGCCGTAACCTGGTGTTCGGCGGCGAAGCCTCACTGCTTTCCGCCCTCGGATTCAATGAAATCCAGCAGTCCGTATTCCCGATCTTTTCCATCACGGTCAAGGACATCGGCGAAGGCACGATTCCGGACAGGACGGCCCGGGTGTTCGGCGACAAGGCTTCCGGACTGGTCCAGGGTGTGGACCTGCGTTTCCGCACCACTCTGGACATCAGTATCAGCAGCACCGCCAAAACAGTGATCCAGGCCTACGAAGTCGCCAAGGTGGTGAACAACAGCCTGGCTGGCCCGGATGGGTTCGTGATTCAGGTTTCCCCTCGGCCGCTGTCATTCCAGATCGGCCCCAACCACGGCAATTTCCTCAACACGCAGATCAGTGATATGTCAGCGCAAAGCTTGGGAATCGACGGACTCAACGTGTCGGACCAGTTCATTGCCCAGGAATCGATCAAGGTTATCGACGTGGCGATCAGCCAGGTATCGAGACAGCGAGCCGAGCTCGGTGCCGTGCAGAACCGCCTGGAAAGCACGATCGCGAACCTGAACGTGGCGGGCGAAAACCTGGCGGCCTCCGAGAGCCAAATCCGGGACCTGGACTTTTCAGACGAGACCATAAAGTTCACCTCGTCCCAGATTCTGACTTCCTCGGCCACGAACTTCCTGGCCCAGGCCAACGCTCTCGGCAGCAACGTCCTGACTTTGCTCAGGTAAGCCGCCGGGCCGCCTGAAACGCTTTCAGGCTAAACCAGGTAATTAATCTGAACGTAACTTCGATAACTTGATGCCGAACGATTACTACAGAGATCACGGTCATTGACTGACAGAAAAGCCGGCTCCGGGGACGCCAGGTCCCCGGAGTCCGGCTTTTATCATTCGAAAAGGGCTTCCTGCTTGAAATAAAAAGGGCTTTTGAAGCTGCAACTTCAAAAGCCCCGCACCACGCACTTCCGCGAAGAAGCTTCTCGATGGCCTGTAAGGCGATCAAGATTCAGGGTGCAACAGTTGTTTGTGCAATTAACGTTCCAGAGCCACTCCGGCCTGCCGGCCGGGGTGGTTTTTTTCTTCCGGCCCCCCGCGCGAGTTGTCATCCTCCTTCCCTGGCCGGCCGCGGCTCGAATCCGCTCAAGTTCAACCGGGACTGGGCTCTGTGCCAACCGGCGATCGACTCTGACCGGCTGCTCACCTTCACTCCCTCCCGGCCATTGGAGCGACTTCAGGGCCGGCAAAGTCATGGAATTACAGGATCTACCGGCAAATGAGAAAATTTTTCCTCTGGCAAATGCAACTATTGCCCCGCAACTGCCTTTCCCGGATCAAAGAAAAAAATGCTAAAGAATGTCCGAAGGCTGCCGATAATATTAGCAGATTTTTGGGCGACTCACATTTTGGGCGCGCCTGGAGAGGAAACTGCAATTTCCACCAGACGCAGGGCAACAGAATTTCCGCGAAGAAGTGATAGCAGGCCAGGGGGCGTGACGGCAGAGCGTTTGTGCATCTGCTTCCAAGTTCCTGCCACCGTTTTTTGTCCCGGGCTTCCTGCCTCTTTTCCAGCACTTTTTCAGCAGAAATTCTCCGAGTCTCCGAATAGTTACAGCTTTTTCGGGCGTAGCTGTTTTACGCCCACCTGATCCCGGCCGATTTCGGCGGCTGCAACCGCCCCGGCCGGGTGGGGAAAAATCCGCGAAGAAGCGTTACGGGGGGTCACCTCCAGCGTACGTCTCCCGGCTGCAGGTCTATCCAGCCTGCTGTTACCTGTGGCCGGGTGACGTATCCCCACTATCCCGTCTTGGGTCTTCCTTCGCGATTTCCCCGCTCCTGTTGGAAAAATACGAGTAGTCGGCAGATAGCGCGCATTTGTATCAAGACAGGACTTCTTCCCCATCCCTCCAGTGCTGTGTGGTCGCCGCCGGATGGTGCTGGTTTCAAGGGGGAGAAGGAAATGACCGGTACGGTACTGCCTGACTGGCAGCCATGCCCGCCTTCCAGACGTTATATGGTCGCCGCCGTATATGTTCTGAATCCGGGTAATGGCCGCCGGTCTGGTTCCGGAAGCAGCCGAAGGGCCGGAGGTCAACTCCCCCAGTGTCTCCGGCCCCCGGCTGCGCACCCGACAAATCCGGCTGTACAATCGTCACCTGACTATCGAGCCTAAAGGAGTGGAAAGGAAACCGTAATCCGTCAGCAAGGAGGAATGGATGCCTGGATTATCGATAAACACCAACATCCCGGCCATACTCGCCCGCCGGCAGATGAAAATCGCCGGCAACAGGACCACCAAATCCCTCGAACGCCTCTCCAGCGGCCTGCGCATCAACCGGGCGGCCGATGACGCCGCCGGCTTGACTATCGCCGAAAACCTGCGGGTCCAGGTAGTGGGTCTCGACCGGGCGATCTCCAACGCCCAGGACGGGATTTCGCTGATCCAGACCGCCGAGGGTGCGCTGGCCGAGGACACCAACATTCTGCAGAGAATCCGGGAGCTGAGCGTCCAGGCGGCCAACGGCACGCTCACCAGCATCGACCGCCTGGCGATCCAAAACGAAGTCAACCAGCTTGTCAATGAGGTCGACCGGATCGCCGAAACCACCGAATTCAACTCGATCAAGCTGCTCAACGGCAACGTGGGCGCCCTGGTCAGCACCAGCGATCCGGACGCGCTGAACGGGATCGTGGTGGGCAACGTGGGCGACGGTGGGGTCTTTTCGATTACGGTAAGCGCCCAGGACATGGGCCGGCTGCAGGTGCAGGCCTCTCAAGTGTTCGTCACGATCGATCCGGACGGCAACGTCTCCAACGCCAGCGCCACCACCCAGCTTCAGTCGATCAGCCGCTTCCAGGACTTCGGCGTATTCGGCAGCGGCGTGGACAGCGTCACCATCAAGCTCGGCACCGACATTTCCACCAGTGTGAAAGACGTGACCCTGTTTCGCACCGACACCCTGGCCGAGGTGGCCACCCGTGTCTCGCTGGCGATCAACGATCCCACCACTTCCAACGATCTGGGGCTGGGCGGGGCCAAGGCCGCAGGCGATACCCTGGCCGGCGTCGCCACCAACGTCGGCTCCGAGAACGCCACCGAGCTGTTCATCCTCACGCCCGAACCAGGCCGGCAGATCACGTTCGGTGGGGATGCCTCCGCGCTGAGCGCATTCGGCTTCTCCGAAATCCAGGAAGCCAAGAGCCCGATCTTCTCGATCACCGTTACCAATATCGGCGCCAACGGCGGCGCCTCCACCCAGAAAAACCTCAAAGTGAGCGGAAACCGGGCCAACGGGCTGATCGCCGGAGTGGACCTCAATTTCCGCACCAACCTCGACATCTCCATCGGCGGCACGACCAACATCGCCGGCTTCAGCGTGGTCAAACCGCTGTCGGTGTCCGGCAGCAGCGCGTTCGTGCTGCAGATCGCCCCGCGGCCGCTGACTTTCCATATCGGCTCGGGCGCGGGCCAGGTCCTCTCGACCCAGATCAACACCATGAGCTCCAAGGCCCTGGAGGTGGAAAAGGTCAATCTCACCGACCAGGACTTGGCCAACCAGGCGGTCCGCATGGTGGACAAGGCGCTCAACACAGTCAGCGCCCAGCGCTCGACTCTGGGCGCGGTGGCAAACCGGCTGCAGAGCACGATCAGCAACCTGGCGGTCGCCAGCCAAAACCTCCAGGCCAGTGAATCGCAGATCCGCGACCTGGATTATTCTCAGGAGATTATCGAGTTCGTCACGGCGCAGATACTCAATGCCAGCGCAACGAGCTTCCTGCGGCAGGCGAACGAGCTTTCCAACAACGTCCTGATATTGCTGTCATAACCAGCCGGAACCCTTAGCGCGTTCCGACCTGAAACAGGAAGATCGAACATGACAGTCTGATCCCCATCCCCCGGAAAGCTCGAGGAGATACAATGTCAGCCAAAATCACCGGCAACGATGGGGCGGTTCTGCAAAAGACGAATACGTTCAGTGTACGAATGTCGGTGGGCAGCGCCCGCCTGCCCACCGGCCGGCAGGGAAAAGCCGGAACATCGGCTCCGGCGGTCCGGCCGCAGAACAATCCCGCGCCGGATTCGAACCGGGGAGCGTCTTCGACCCTGAACAAGGTCAGCGAATCCCGCAGATTCGTGAAAAACATCGATGACGTCCTCGGCATTCAGAATCTTGACGCGCACTTCTTCGTCAATTCGGCCGCCGACCGTCGGGTGGTCCAGCTGCGCGAAAGCGAATCCAGAAAACTGGTGCGGCAGGTGCCCACCCCGGAGTTCCTGGATCGAGTGGCGCAGATGCGAAAATTCATCGGCGAAAATATCGACAAAAAGGCCTGACTTACCGGCCCGCGCATAAGAACCTAAAGCCCGCCTCTAATCGAAGCGGGCTTTTTATTTGGGGGGAACACGGCGGCCGGGATGAATGTATACTTTCCAGAGCGGCAATCTGGTTTCTACCTTTCCAAAAATCAGTGGCCGGCACCGGCCCTTTATTTTTAGCGATTCAATTCCGCCATAGCCGTTATCAGCTTGAGGGACCTGTGGCTTCCGCCTCGCTGGCAGACGATTCTTCCGGTCGGCCCGCTGGCGGTCGCCGCAAGTTTCCACCCGACCGTTACATTTAGAGCTTGACATTAAATAAATCGCCTTTATATTAAAGTATCCGCGCATTTACTTAAATACTTTGCAGCAATTCATTCAATCAACCAGTCTTTTTTTCAGTACCGGAGGAATTGTCATGTCCAGTTCAAAGTTTGTTCAATCCATAATTATTGTCTTGTCACCAGTTTCGAGTAGCCGGCTGTCACGCTGTGCATCCGTGCTATTTCTGGGACTCTGGTCGGCTCTTGTCTTTCAAGCCGGTTCCGGGCTTGCGGCCGGCTCGGCCGAAATCCGGGGCACGGTTACCGATGCCGAAACGGGCAAGCCGATCGCGCATACCGAAGTGATCGTGTTGAACCGCGGCCTGAATGCACTCACCGGTGCAGACGGCGGCTACCGGCTCGGCGGATTGACGCCGGGGAGATACAAGATCCTGGCCAAAGCGCCATTCTACGCCAACGCGCTCCAGGAGGTGCGTCTGGCCGGGGAGGGAGTTCTGACCGTCGACTTCAAGCTCGGCCAGAAGGTAATCGAGATGCCGGGCGTGGTGGTGACCGCCACCCTGACCGAAAAAGACGTCGAATCGGTGCCGGCGGCGGTGACAGTGATAACCAGGAGTGAGATCGAAAATCTCGGCATAGAGAAAATCCACGAAATTCTGACCGAATCCCAGGGATTGAACGTGCAATTCGGCAACGGCAGGACGGTCAGCGCGGGCTTGCGCGGGCTCAACATCAACCAGAGCCTGATACTGGTCAATGGCCGGCGGCTGGCGCCCGGCTTCGGCGACGTCTTAGACCTGGACGACATTCCAGTGGGCCTGCTCGAGCGGGTGGAGGTGGTGCGGGGTCCCGGCTCCGCTCTCTACGGCAGCGACGCCATGGGCGGGGTAATGAACTTCATCACCCGCCGGCCCACGGAAGGTATCGCCGGCGGCCTCAACGTGCGCTACGGCCAGAGCCGTTACGGCGAGGCAGAGACTCCGCTGATTCGCGGCGATCTCTCCGGTAAAAAAGGCCCCCTGGGCTTTTCCTTCTCCACCAGCTTCAGCAGCCGGGACTATTACGACCGGGACAAAACTACCTTCGTCAGCGATGGGGACAAATACGATGAGGACTTCGGGTCCGGGGAGCTGTCCTGGGATTTAGGCGGCGGCCGGCGGATTTCAGGCGGCCTGGACTACCTGAGCGATGGTCAGAAAGGCTACCGGGAAATGTCTTCGGGCAATGGAGTCAGGGACGCGAGCTGGAACAGGAACTCAGTTTTTCTTCAATACGATGGCAAAATCCCCGGCGGACTGGATCTCATGGTGCGCGGCTACCGGTCGTTCTACAAAAACGACACGAAAAACTACCTTTACGAAACCGGGGAGCTCAACTCGCCGCTGACCCTGACCGGAGAACCCTACCACCTGGAACAGGACCTGCGCCAGGTCGAAGGCCGGGTCAGCGGACAGTTCATGGGCCGGCACCTCTTAAGCGCGGGCCTCGAAAACCGTTGGGAAATTAGACAAGATAACGAGGTGGACGACGACGTCTCCAACGGCGCCGCTTTCCTCCAGGATGAAATCTGGCTGGCCAACTCGCTTCTGTTAGTGATCGGCGCCCGCTTGGACCATCATTCGAATTTCGGCTCGGAATTCAGCCCCCATCTGGGCGCGACGTTCTCCCTGGCTGAAAACTTCAGGATCAAGGGCGCCTACGGAGAAGGCTTCCGAGCCCCCAGCATCTACGAGCTGTACATTCACAAGGACACGCAGGCAAATCTGGTGATCCCCAATCCCTCGCTTACCGCCGAAACCTCCCGTGGCTATGAATTCACTGCGGAAGGAAAAGCCGGCCTGCTTTCGAGCCGGGTGACTTTCTTCCGTAATGAGATCGACGGCATGATCAACACCGTCCAGATCGGCCTGGATACTCTCAGCCAGACCGGCGGCGGTGGTGGAGGCGGTGGAGGAGGCGGCGGAGGAGGTGGGGGTGGTAAAAGTGGCGGCGGCAGCAGTAGCGTGCAGACCCGTCCGATCTTCAAGTATGAAAATATCGATCAGGCCACCGTTCAGGGAGTCGAGCTGGCCGCCGTGCTGGAACTCCCCGCCGGATTTACGATCAGTGACGAGGCCACCCTGCTCGACGCCAAAGATAAAAAGAGCGGTGGAAAGCTCTTTAAAAAGCCGGATTTCAACAACGTCGTGAAACTGACCTACGCCCATGAAAAGTTGGGACTGAATGCCAATTTCAGGATAATCTCCACCGGCAAACAGTGGCTTTCACTCACCGAGAAAGCGGACCGCTACACGGTCTGTAATCTCTATCTGTCGAAAAGAATGACCGCCAATTTCAAGCTTTACGGCGGGGTGAACAACGTGCTTAATGCCGACCTCTATTTCCCGCGGTTCGAGGGAACCGGCACTTATTTTTACCTTGGTATCTCCGCCGACTACAGATAGTTTTGCGGCGATCGAATCGGCTCGACCAAACTCTTCCCATAATCCGGCTTTCGCCGCAAAAAGTGTAGAAGGAGTAATGGATTTGTCCGGAAAAATTGATACTAAGCTTCTTTTTACGGTTCTGGTCCTGGCGGTTTCGATGCAATTGGCTGCGGCCGAGGAGAACGCGGATCAATCCGCCGGCCGGCTGGCCGGCCGGCAACAGAGGGTTTCGGCCACTTGTCTGGGCGCCGGCAGCGTCGAATCCTCTGCGGGGCCGATGGCCCGCCTGACCGGTGACGGTAGCGGCAACCTGACCCAGGCTCCGGTATTCCTGAGACCGACGGCGATGATAACGGTCAAGGGAAGCCGCCAGGGATGCCTGGCCGCCGGGTTCCCTCTATATCTGGTCTGCGACGACATGGCGCCAAACGGGGTCAGGGCCGGTCGCCGGCACTTGTCATTGGCCGATTCAGCGCTCCGAGTAACCGACTCCT